>NZ_CM003596.1:1800000-2057036 GCF_001435845.1 Psychrobacter sp. P11G3 | reverse complement strand
CTGATGCCGATGCCGATGCCGATGCCGATGCCGACGCTGATGCCGATGCCGATGCCGACGCCGACGCCGATGCCGACGCCGATGCCGATGCTGATGCCGATGCTGATGCCGATGCTGATGCCGATGCCGATGCCGATGCCGATGCTGATGCTGATGCTGATGCTGATGCTGATGCTGATGCTGATGCTGATGCTGATGCTGATGCTGATGCTGATGCTGACGCCGATGCCGATGCCGATGCCGATGCTGACGCCGATGCTGATGCTGATGCCGATGCTGATGCTGATGCCGATGCCGATGCCGATGCTGATGCCGATGCCGATGCCGATGCCGATGCTGATGCCGATGCCGATGCCGATGCTGATGCCGATGCTGATGCCGATGCCGATGCCGATGCTCCTGAGATAGATGCAGTCACAGGCGATGACATTGTGAATGCGGTTGAAGCAGGTGCTGGGTTTAGTGTGACCGGTACTGGTACCGCAGGTGATATCATCACCTTAACCAATGAAGCAGGTGCTCAGATTGGCAACCCTGCAACCGTTGATGGTGATGGCAACTGGAGTGTGGCGGTTGATGCCGATGACGTTACCGCCATGGGCGAAGGGGATGAAACCTTAACAACCACTGCCACGGACGCCGCTGGTAACTTCCCAAGCACCAGCAGCACGGTTGATATCGTGGTGGATACCATTGCCCCTAGCATGCCAAGTGTCACAATTGGCAATGATGATGGCTTCATTACCGCTGACGAGATTGATGTGGATGGCAATGTTGCAGTCACTGTTGGACTGCCAACAGATGCTGTAGCGGGTGACACGCTTGTGGTCAACGGTGTTGAAACCGAGATCACCCCAGCGGACATCACCGCTGGTAGCATTGTGGTTGACGTCCCAGCTCCAGCTGAAGGTGCTGAGCTTGAAGTGACCGCAACGATCAAAGATCCTGCTGGTAACGAATCAGATGCGGACATCGTTGAGGCGGTACGTGACACAGTAGCGCCTAGCATGCCAAGTATCACAATCGGCAATGATGATGGCTTCATTACCGCTGACGAGATTGATGTGGATGGCAATGTTGCAGTCACTGTTGGACTGCCAACAGATGCTGTAGCGGGTGACACGCTTGTGGTCAACGGTGTTGAAACCGAGATCACCCCAGCGGACATCACCGCTGGTAGCATTGTGGTTGACGTCCCAGCTCCAGCTGAAGGTGCTGAGCTTGAAGTGACCGCAACGATCAAAGATCCTGCTGGTAACGAATCAGATGCGGACATCGTTGAGGCGGTACGTGCGCAAGACATTGATGCGATCAATGACTTTGCAACTGCCGAACTGGAAGTGTCACCAGCATCTGTAGCATCATTGGATGAATTCGACAGTCAATTCTCAGTACTTGGCTTAGGAAGCCTCACTCTATTGAATTTTGGTGATAATCCGAGAGTCGACTTTACTATCGATGAGGGACTTATAGGTGATACAACTATCACTGTTGAAAACTCTAGCGTAGTTGGTTTATTCGATACTGGTAGAGCTGTCCTTCAGAAACTCAATGAAGATACTGGGGATTATGAGACGGTAGACACTGTAGGTGAAAATGGGCTTATTACCCTTCTGGGTATCGGTGGTGGACAAGCTCAAATTGAGCTTCCTGGTCTTTCAGCAGGTACGTATCGTGTTGTAGGTGGGGCAGGTGGAATCAGTTTGCTTGGTACCACAGGTGTCAGGGCAGAGGTTGATATCTTAGATCCATCAGTAGCTGGTGATATTACTGCGATAGCAGCTAGTGGTAATGTCATCGATGAAAATGATATTTTCACACCGTCGACAGTGGTAACAGAGGTTAATGGTCAGCCTGTTAATGCTAGCGGAACTACCACTATCGAAGGTCTCTACGGTGATTTAGTCATAGATGCTGACGGTACGTACACTTACACGCCTGATCCAAATCTCAACGTAATCAATCAAGTAGAAAAGTTTGAATACACGATACTTGATGATTTTAATAATACTGATAACGCTACACTGACTATAAATATTACTAGTGACTGGCCAGCACCAGAACCAGTCGCTGCACGTAGTATGATGGTAGATGAGAGCTTCACACTAGCTGACGAGACTGACGACGCTATTGAGCTTCCTGATACCTCGTTAATCACTTCAACTGAAGGGCTCGATATCCTAAGCTTTGATGGGGCAGATCAAGTCATTAGCTTGTCTGATCTGATCCAGCCAGAGGTACTAGATATTATCGATATCAGTGGAATAGGTGCAAATACTTTGAACATAGCAGCTAACGATGTTGATTCGACTATCTATGTTAGAGGGGATAGTGATGATACCGTCAACTTAGAAGGCGATAGTTGGTCTAATGTCGAGCAGACTGCCTCAGGTGGTGAGGTTTATAATGTCTGGCAATCAGATAATGATATTTCTAAGCAGATTCACATCGATACAGATATCACCAATATTATCTAGTGCTGAGTAATTGAACTTTAATTTTAAAACGCTCCCAAACTGGGGGCGTTTTTTACAAGGTATACATAACCGTTTTGAGCTATAGTTAATAAGCCTTAAGGGTCTATAGGATAGTGCCCAAAATACTAAAAATAGTGAATAAAGGACAATAAACAATGAGCGAAACCACCAGTATGAATGGCCTAATTACTCACTTAAAAAATAACTTACCAGCCATTTATGAACACTGGGTACAAACGCATATTACCCAAGTAAATACTGAAAATAGTACTGGGAATTTTCAAGATTCTGCAGTAGATACGTTGCCTATCACCTTCATTTTATCAGTCTCTGATAGTCATAAAAAAGCCAAAGTAGTCACTTTCATTATTGATGATTTAATAAAACTAGACGAAATAGATCGCATTAGCAACTTCTCTGACTTTGAACAAATATTTCCCATAATTATAGACAAGCTAGAAAAGCTATCCACAAAATTTGATGCCCCTATTATGTGGCTAAGGCTAGAATGGTTAAATCAAGCCTCATTTACCACTTGGTCGGATTTTCAGCAAAGCTTAAAACGATTTAAGCGTAATTATTATCGCTCTGGTATCGCATTTGAAGGTGTACGTGAGCCATGGTTATTACTAACTGAGATGGAATTGAATGCCAATGCTTGCCTTTATATAGGTAATACTGTTTCTCATGCAGGGGTCAATGCTAACAACTTGAACGTGTATTTAAAGGCGCGTCATGGCAGCAGCCAAATCCCCAACTTTCACGATGATCTGCCTGTTGTTAGCTTTAATACCGCTGGTGTATTTATAAATATAGAGACAGGTGAGTACCACACTCTCGAAACCAAACCTCGTCATAAGGGCCATCGTAAATTACGACCCTTATTGGCAAGCAGCACCCAACCCATTATTGAGCAGGCCACGCATTACCTCGCAAAGCAGGTCACGCCATCAGGCAAATATGTATATGGCTATTTCCCTTGTTTTAACCGTACCATTAATACGTACAATAGCCTACGCCATGCCAGTAGTACTTATGCATTAGTAGAAGGCTATGAAGCCTGCCGTGGTTTTAATACCGCGCGTAACGATGGTACGACAATTGCTTTGGCTAATATGAAAGTTAGTATTGATAATGCCATGAGCTATTTGATTGATGAGCTTATTCAAACCTATGACGACAAAGCATATGTGATTGATACTGGTGGAGAGATTAAGCTGGGTGCCAATGCGGTTGCGATACTGGCCTTGGTTAAATATCTGCAAGTATTTGAGGATACGCCTTTTGCAGGTAAATATCATGAGCTAGCAACCAAGTTAGCGTTAGGTGTTATCGCGATGCAACAAGAGGATGGTAGCTTCGTCCATGTATTGCATAGTAAGGATTTATCACTCAAAGCCGAAAATCGCATCATCTATTATGATGGCGAGGCGGCATTTGCTTTAATGCGTCTATATGGACTGACTAAAGATGAGCGCTGGATCAATTGTGTCACTCGCGCTTTTGACTATTTTATCGAAGCCAAGCATCATCAAGCACACGATCACTGGTTATCATACTGTTCAAATGAGTTGATTATATATAAATCTGAAAAAAAGTACTTTCAGTTTGCAGTCAATAATATTGCAGGCTATACCGATTTTATCAAAAACCGTATCACTACTTTTCCGACATTGCTTGAGCTATCCATGGCATTTCATAAAATGCTATTAAAACTAGATGAACATCCGGAGTTTCATGATGTGTTAGCGGGTTTTGATGTTCAAGGGTTTTATCAGGCATTACATGCACGTGCCAATCATCTTATAAATGGTTTTTTCTTTCCAGAAATGGCCATGTTTTATAAATCTCCGCAAACGATTTTGCATGGGTTTTTTATCCGTCATCACTCGTTCAGAGTACGAATTGATGATGTAGAGCATTATTTATCAGGGCTTATTGGTTACTTTGATTTTTTAAAAACAGTCAATTACCCAAAGCTCGCTGCAAAGAAATATCAATCAACTCATAATGTAATCCACACAGATAATGAAGACAAAAATCAGCCAGTAGAATCCGATAGTCAGCATTTGAAACAACCCGTGTTAACGGCCAATTCGCTGATTCTTGCCACTAAGGGAAAGTGGCTAGTCACACCGCCAGTAGATTGGTCTGCGACAGGATTATGCATTTGGCCACCCAGTTTTGAGTCAGGTCAGTTAATCGTGGCTCGAAGAAAAAATATGGCGGTGGGTTATTTGTCTGAAAAATCGATTGAGTCTTTAGTGAAAAAAGGCGCTTCTGCCATTATCACTGATGATGCCATAGCATACAAAGACTCAAGTATTCCTGTGTTGTACGTGCGCGATATACGTCAAGCGACTATTGCGATAGGACAATATGCTCGGCAAGTCTTTGATGGTCAAGTGATTGGTATTACTGGTAGTGCTGGGAAGACTACAACAGTGCATATGCTGGCACATGTACTGAATGGTTTCGGCGGTGCGAGCTACACTCAATCTAGTGCAAATCTACCGGTAGGCATTGCATGGAATTTGGCTTCTATGCCTCATTCTATAAGTCACTGGGTATTAGAGATGGCGATTGGCTCTATGTCTGCCAATACCAATTTAGTCCGCCCTGATATAGCGCTAATTACTAATATTGCACCCGCACATCTTGAGTATCATCATAATGTTGAGACTATTGCTCTCAAAAAATCACGTATTTTTGAGGGTATGACACCAGGTTCTCTCGCCATTGTTTGCCGAGATATCGAACAGTATGATTTGATTGAGCGTTTGGCAACCACGTGGGGGATTCATGTCGTCAGCTATGGTGAACATGACGATGCAACAATTAAGCTACTCAGTTACCATCAAAAAGAGGAACAAGCACAGATAGCAGTTGATGGTCAGACTTACATGCTGAATCTACAAGCCCGTGGTCAGCACATGGTGCTCAATGCGATGGCTATTTTGGCCGTGGTCAACCATAATAACTTACCTATCCGTGAGGCCATTAATCGATTAGAGAGTTTTAAAGCTGTGGCTGGGCGAGGGCAAGTACTTGAAACGACCTATAAAAACCGACCAATCACACTTTATGATGAAGCTTACAATGCCAACCCATTATCCATGCTGGCAGCACTCGAAACCTTTGAACAGTTGCAGGCACCTACCCATAAAAAAGTCTTGATTTTGGGTGATATGTTAGAGCTAGGGGGTGAAAGTAGTAGGTACCATTTACAGTTGGCTCCTATCATTGAGGACATGAATTTCAGATCTTTGATTTTAGTCGGGAGTCAAAGCAAAGTATTACTTGATAAGCTTAAAAGTCTAGATATAACACTTTATCACTTTGAAGACGTACAAGCTGCAAGCTTGAAAATACATGAGTTTATTGAAGATTATGACCATGTTTTTATTAAAGCTTCTAATGGCATAGGACTCAATAAGCTATTCATAGAGAGTAAAAAATCTATTGTTTATCAGCAAGAGTTAGCAGTAGTTGAGACAAAAGATACTACTGTTAAGGAGGATTTTAATACAGACGCCGCCATACTGTTTGAGAGTTTTAAATTAAGAAATAATGAGATAACCGATCAGCGTCTTATCATAGAAAACAAGTCAGCAATACCAAAAATGATGGCATCATTGGCTAAATTAATGACGGTTATGTTGGTCTGGGATAAAGTGATGCAGGATAGAATCGATCCTGTTACAACTACGATAGAGATGCCGGTTAGTTTATTGAGGGGTAGTAGTGAGTACTATCAGTTCTATAAAAAGGGTGAAAAAATACCGTTAATAGTACTTATTGAGTCTGCTTTAGTCGCTAGCTCTAATGAAGCAGTATTTGCTTTAGCCTATTGGCATTCCGGTAATGAGCAGACATTTGTATCACAAATGGTTCGTAAGTCACATTTGCTCAGCATAACCAATACTCATTGGACCAGTTGCTCGGGTCTTGACAGAAAGGCTCATACGACAGCTCAAGATATGAGTAAGCTTGCCAAAGTGTTTATCAGTCAGTATGGGGCAATAGCTTCTTACTGTTCTTTCAAGTATTTTGAATACAATGGTAAGAAGGTTTTTAATACCAACAAGCTTATGCGCTCTTACCCCAATATTCTAGGATTAAAGACAGGTAACTTAGTCGGTATAGGCTCTAACTTAATAAACTATTGGATAAATGGTGATGTGCATTATCTAAGTATTATGCTAGAGGCTGAGAGTCGAGAGGTATGCTATGAGCTGTCTGAGAAAATCATGAATAGCTTTGCTTGAATTTAGTAATATGTAATATGATAACAACTGATATTTGAATATGAGCTTTAATAAAGTTACATAACCTTAGTTAGCTTGATTGGCTATATGAGTTGTTGCCTTACCAACTTAGGTCTAGTAAGGTTTAACACAGAAGTGTTGAATACATATTTAAGAGCGCATCAACAAGGACGATTACTAAAATAATATGAAAAATTCGTCAAATCGTAAGCAGTTACTTCGTAGTATTTCAGTGCGCCATTTTATGACCGCTTTGGCGACTGGTATATGTCTTACAGTGACTTCACACGCAGCAGTAGCAGATTTCCAAATCAATAGCCTAGTGGCGCAGGCAATTCAAACGCATCCTTTAGTAGGGTCGGCTCAAGCGAGTCAACAAGCAACTACCGAAGGAATCAATGCGGCCAAATTAAACCTTTTACCAACGCCAAGCGTAAGCTCAGGTTACGATAGAGACAACGATTTTGTCTCAGAGGTGATTATTCGCCAGCCTCTATGGACAGGGGGTAAGCTCACCGCAGATGTCAATCAAGCCATATTCGATGATAAAGCTGCGGTAGAGTATATCTACGAGCAGCAAAACCTAGTGGCCAAAACAACGATTGATGCTTGGCAAAGCTATATCCAAGCCGTCGCGACACAAAGCGTCCATGTAGAGAATTTAAAAGAGCTGAATGATTTTGAAGCCATGATGCAGCGACGCGTTGGTCAAGGTGTATCAGCTCGTATTGAGCTTGATCTGGTGACTAACCGTATCCTACAAGAGCAAACATCTTATCAAGCGGCAGTTGAGCAGCAACGTATCGCCGCTGCTAGGCTAGAACAAATCATTGGTCAACCACTGTCTCAGATGAGTGTCACGAGCATACCGAATCTTAAGGTATTGGTAAATCAAGCCAAGCAGCAATCCGTTGACTTTGAAAGAATGGCATTCGATAGAGCTGGCTTTTACAATCCTACCGTTGTAAAAGAACACTTCCAAATTGAATCCGCTAAGCAAGGTGTCGAAGCACAGCAAGCGGCTCGTTACCCAACCATTTATGCCCAATATGAGCATGCTTACTATCATGAAGATAACGAAAACGATGGTAAGTTCTCAGTGGGATTGAGCTATGCACCAGGTGCTGGATTTTCCAATTTTGCGCTAGCACGAGCCTCACAGGCAGAGGTCAATAGCCTAGTACAAAACCAAGAAGCCGCACGCCGTAATGTCATCGAGAACATTCAAGTACAATACCAGCAGTTTGTCAGTGCCAAAGACAGGGAAACCTCGTTGGTTGCTGCTGTAGCAGGGGCGCAGATTGTGGTCAGCTCTTATCGTCGGCAATTCATCGCAGGACGCAAGTCATGGCTTGAAGTCCTAAACGCTGTCCGTGAGCATAACGATTACCAAGTCCAACTGGTACAAACTCGTGCAGAAATGTTGGGTGCATTTTATAGATTACAAGTAGATTTTGGCATTATGCAGTGGCAGCAGTTTTCTCATAATCGTGACCCAGTGACTTTGTTTAGCCCAGCCAACTCTGTCAAGCAATGGCTCAATAAGCAAGACAAAAACAACGCTAGCAGTCATTTCGGCTATGGAAACAACGCAGCAGAAGAATATATCGATATCAAGCTGCCCGCGACGGCAGAGCAAAGTTTGAACAATGGTGAGTATCTCATGTTAAATGATGATTACAGTATTACGCCGATAACTGATCAAGAGAATATGACAAAGAAGTAAATCAAAAAGTCATATAAACAGGCGTAAATTATCCTACATACGCAACCATCTAAAATATTAAATAAGCGATCAATATGAGTGCACAATTACAAAAGACACCGTCTCAGTCTGTTGACCACCATGAGCTGCAACACTCAGAGCAGGTTGATCTGACCGAAACGTTGACTGATGCGATTAAGCATTTACTCGGACAGCAAGGCTATCCAGTAGATAACATACGGCTCCATGATGTCGTCAAACGTCATAGTGAGCAGTCGGACAGACAAGGTCAAAGCATTCATGAGTTAGGCGGTGTCATTGCAGTATTACAAGGCATTGGCATAACAGATACACCAGAAATATTAGAGCAGCCTGATGCCGCTTTTTTACCCTTACTAGCGTATCGAACGGATTTAGGTTGGGGCGTGATTGATAGCCAAACGCCGCAAAAAAGCTGGAACTTTAGACAAGCGAACCAGCAGGTACATATGCGTGCCGAAGAATTGACTTTGGTCATGCGTATTCGTCTAAAAGAAGATCATATTAAGCAGCGAAAGGCCTCATTTTCTGATCTGTTAAAGTCTGATTTGGGTAATTATAAAGGCATTTTAGCTGAAGCCGTTATCGCCACTTTTCTGATCAACATGTTGGCATTAGCCGTTTCTCTGTTTTCTATGCAGGTTTATGACCGTGTCATACCAACGCGTAGTGAATACACGCTGATCATTTTAGCCAGTGGCGTCTTCTTAGTGATCATGTTTGAAGCATTCATGAAGTTTTCTCGCTCAAGAATCATGGATAAGGTCGTTGTCGGTCTAGACCAGTACCTATCTCGAGAAGTGTTCCAACGTCTACTCAAAGTACGTATCGACCAAATGCCGGGGTCAGTTGGCTCTATGGCAGCACAGTTACGTGGTTATGAGCAAGTACGTAGCTTTTTTACGGCGAGCACGCTTTTTGGTTTGGTCGATTTGCCCATGACCATTATTTTTATCAGTTTAATAGCTTTTATTGGCTCGCCATTAGTCGCTGTTGTACCAGTAATAGCGGCGGTCATCGCAATTACGATGGGACTGATTGCACGCAAACGCATTGATGCTATTGCTTCAGAGGGTGCGACTGCCTCTTATTATAAGACAGGTCTGTTAGTAGAAGCTGTGGAAGGCGTCGAGACGATAAAGGCGGGGGCGGGCAGCTGGAAGTTTCTCTCGCGTTGGCTAGATGTGATGGATGTCACCATCAAAAACGACTTGGATATGAAGCACGCCAATGACAACTTAACGTATTTTACGCAGATGCTACAGCAAGTAAGCTACGTTGGTATCGTGATAGTCGGGTCGTTTGTCGTTATGCAAGGTGACATGACAATGGGCGGACTGATTGCCTGCTCGATACTTGGTGGTAGAGTGTTGGCGCCTGTTATGGCAATACCCAATCTACTAGTACAGTATGCTCATGCCAAAGCCGCCAAAATGAATATTGAGAGTCTGTTTGCACTGGAGCAAGACAACCAAGGCGTTGCGTATCCATTATCGCCTACGCATATAAAAGGCGCGTATCAGTGCGATGGATTGTCGTTCAATTACCAAGGCAACGATCGACCAGCCATTACGGTTCCGCAACTGTCGATTAAACCAGGAGAGCGTATCGCGATACTTGGGCCTATTGGTTCAGGTAAATCTACCTTGCTTAAAGTGCTGGCAGGACTGTATGCACCCACGGAAGGACGCGTGTTATTAGACGGACTGGATATACATCAAATCAGTCGTGAGACACTTAGTGAGCGCTTGGGTTATCTGCAACAAGATCATCGACTGTTTCAAGGAACCCTGCGAGAGAATTTATTAATCGGTATGGCAGCGCCCAATGACGATGTCCTTCAAGAGACTTTAAATAGGACAGGGCTCATTAATTTGGTATCGAGTCACTCAAGCGGTTTGGATTTGCCGATTAGTGAAGGCGGTAAAGGACTATCGGGTGGACAAAAGCAACTGGTGGCATTTACCCGTTTATTATTGACCAAACCTGATGTGTTTTTGCTAGATGAGCCGACGGCTTCTATGGACAACCGACAAGAGCAGCGCTGTCTACAAGTGCTACGTCAGGAGTTGACGCAAGGGCAAACGTTTATTGTGTCTACCCACAAGACAGCATTGCTAGACTTGGTAGATCGTCTGATCATTATGGATAACCAGCGTATTATTATTGATGGTCCAAAACAAGCTGTACTTGATGAGCTCAGAAAAAACGATCAAGCAAAAAATAAAACCACCGTACAGCAAAAAGATAGAATCGTTGATAAAACCAATCAACCGTCGAAAGAAGGTGCCGACGAAAATAAGCCTGCTACCTCTAGAGTCAGAAATATCAGCGTAAAACCTATCAATGCTAAACATTTAACAGACGATCAAGGGAAGTAGGCATGTCAGAGTATAAGTACACACCCACTAAACCCCAAGTTAACCGTTCAAGATTGAGTATTTGGATAGCATTAATCGGGATCGTCACTTTAATTGTCTGGGCCTCATTTGCCAAGATTGACCAAGTGACCCGTGCGCAAGCAACGGTAATCGCCAGTGCTCGAACGCAAGAAATCCAAGCGTCAGAAGGCGGCGTATTGACTCAGCTGGCTGTCACAGAAGGTGAAGAAGTTAAGGCAGGTCAGTTATTGGTAGTGTTGGAGGAAGAGCGTGCTAAAGCGGCTGTTGATAATTCTGCTTCTAAAACAGCCGCGCTAACTGCTAAGCTAGCAAGACTAAATGCTGAGATTTTTGAAAAACCGTTGGTATTTCCTAAAGGGGTACAGGACTATCCTGAGTACGTGCAAAACCAAAGGGCGCTATACAATAGACGTCGTCAAGCTATCAATGAAGAAGTCTCTTCCCTTGAAAAAATGCTGGTGCTGGCGCGTCAAGAATTGCGCATGAATGAGCCTTTATTAAAATATGGCGATGTGAGCCAAGCTGATGTCATCAAGCTCAGTCGTCAAGTTGCTGATATCGAAGCGCAGATTAATAACAAGCGCAATAAGTATTTTGAAGAAGCACAGGCTGAAATGACCAAGGCTCAAGAAGAGCTAGATACAGAGCTTGAGCAATTGCGAGATCGAGCACAAGTACTTGAAGAGAAGCGCTTGATGGCGCCTACAGAAGGTAAAATTAAAAACATCAATGTGACCACTATTGGCGGTGTCGTCAAGCCCGGTGAAGTTATCATGCAGATTCTACCGACCAGTAGTGACTTGGTTATAGATGCCAAGGTCAGTCCCGCTGATATTGCTTATGTCAAAGAAGGTCAAGAAGCGACGGTTAAGCTCGATGCTTATGATTACTCTATCTTTGGAGCCATGAAAGGTACAGTTAACTATATCAGTCCAGACACGCTAATGGAGCAAACACCTAAAGGCGAAGAGCCTTACTACCGTGTATTAATTGTAATTAATGGTGCTGAGTTTAAGGGGCGCGGTGATGAGATTGTCATCAAACCTGGTATGACAGCTTCTGTTGATATTAAAGCGATGGAACGTACGGTATTGTCTTATTTAACTAAGCCAATTACTAAAACCTTATCAGAAGGTTTGGGTGAGCGCTAACAGTTTAATATTGAGTATTTATTGATAAGATAATAAAAACCCCAGTTAATCGCTGGGTTTTTTATATAGAGGTATTCGGTCTAATTGTGCTACTGCTTATAACTCTTATAGTCTTAATTGGAACTTTCAGGAAGTCTTTGGCTATTCGCCTCATTTCTTAACTGTTGTTGCTCGTCAATTTTCTGCTGATTACGCTTTTTAACTTCGTTGATAGCCGAACTCAATTGATCGTTTATCGCTTCCACTTCAGATTTTGCTGAAAGATAGTCTTTATCTATTTTGACGTTACTTTTTTGAGCAGGAACATCTATATCCAATAAGCTTGCATTGTTTTTAATATCTTCTAATTTATCGTCAGTACTCGCAACTATAGATTGGGTATTGCTATCTGTTTGGACATTTGGAATTTTTTCATTTTGCGGTGGAGTTTTGTTTGCTTGAGATGATTCTATCGATGTAGAAGCTGGTTTTTTGGGTTTATCATTGACGTTGTTGGTCGCTGGAGAAGAGGGTGCTTTTCTGCTTTCCACGCTAGCTGTTTGCTCATCACTACTTATTAGCTGAGATGTTTCAGGCTCATTACCAATCTCAGATTTTTTATTGACCGTGTCTTCTACATTGTTGTTAGTGTCATTAGATGTCTTAGTGCTGGTGACAGTAGTGGTATAGATCTTTTCAGGTAGATCTACATTGTTGATAGCAGCAGGTTTAGTCGTGTTCGTTTGGCTATCAGCTACTTCTACTGAATCCGTCTGATGAGTATTGAGATAGAAAACAAAGAAAACCCCAACATGTACTAATACTGCAAGGCACAACGCCCAAAACCATTTTTCGCGGAACTTCATCATTATATGGCTTTACCTTCATCATATTAGTACACGTGCAACACACCTTGAGGTTATCAAATAATTAGGATTGTTGGTAGAGAGAATAGGCTAAGCCTGTTCAATATTATCTTTAATTTCAGATGCTTTATTTCCAGAGTCATTGCTCTCAAAATCATTGCTCTCAAATTCACTGTTCTCAAAGTCAGCCAACATTTCTGTGATTAGCTGATCCTTTTGATGCCATATTTGCTCTACCCATTCAAACATCTGTGCTTTTATAGCCTCATCTGTTTCATAGCCACCGTTTTTGATTGCCGTAAACAGATCTTCAGGTATCTCAATATGTCGTACATCGACGCCTAAACGTTTGATATTACCTTTCCATAGATCGCTATAAGTGGGTACACCGTCAGGGTAGACGATCGTCATGTCCAAAATTCCATCAATCTCTTCCCCTAATGCACTCATAGCCAGTGATAACCCGCCAGCGCGTGGCTTCAGTAAATGCGTATAAGGGGATTCTTGTTTATCATGTTTGCTAGGGGTAAAGCGAGTCCCTTCTAGATAGTTCAATAGTGTAAAAGGCTTGTCCTTGAGCAATGCACACGCTCGTTTCGCTTCTTCGATATCCTTACCCTTTAGAGCAGGGTTTTTAGCGATGGCTTCTTTGGAATGTCGACGCATCATAGGAAAGTCGAGAAAGTAGAAAGCCTGACCAATGACGGGGATGTATATGAGCTCAAACTTGGTAAAAAAACGCGTTAATGGCAAACGTTTTTCGCTGATATATTGCACGATACTGGTATCAACCCATGACTGATGATTGCTCACCAGTAGATACTTACCGTTGGTATGCACATCATCAGGTAAGTTAATGCGCCAGTCTTTGCGCGGTAATACGTTATCGATCAATGCATTGTTACTATTGATCCAATAGTTCGTCACATCGATAACGGCTTTGTCAGCGATGGCAGCACCGGTGATAGCCTTGGTAGCACCCATTACCCATACAGGTAGCCCAGCTAACATACTATTAAAAGTAATAACGCTGGTTGCCGTCGTCAGTGAGGCAGCTTTGCCCAGTTTTGGAGCGCGTTCATGTAGTTTTTGAACGATTGATTTCAATCGCATATCGAATCCTTTTACTCATGCCTATGATGAGATATTGATAATGTTGCTGCATGATTTTAGCAGAAATCAATCTCAGTGTACGAGTGTTAACAACAAATAATAAACAGCATTGGTGAATTAGAACGTACAATTATATCAAGATTTTGCCAAAGCGAAATACGAACCAGACCATAAACACAGTCTGTTTTATTTATAAAAACTAACCGATAAAAAATGAAATACAGATTAATTAAAAGGGTAAGTGTCTATGATGATATTTCGAGCTCAAATATAGCCCTTATATGCTGGCTAGTCTATGAGTTTCGTCTATAACCTCTTTTTATAGATTCACAGTGCTACTCACACATTAGTACTGAGCAAATACTAATGAAGTTAGATATGAAGCGACTGCGTTTGATAGCAATTAAGTTATCAATAAACAAAAAAAGGGTGTATCAAGAATTATCTCGATACGCCCTCTATAATTTAACCCGTTAGATATCGATCAGCTAAATAATCGAGTGAATCAACACTCTATATTTACTATATCAATTAGCCGTGCATACCACGGATAGGGTAGTTGTTTTCTGGGTTTCTAACAAAAGCCAAACCGTTTGCCAAGGCTTCAAGATCTGGTCTAGAGAACGGTGCGTTTGAGATATCAACGATATGTACTTTTCCTTCAGCATTGATAACGAATACAGCAGGCTCAGCGAAAGGATGATCGGTTTCTTTTTCTGAACGTGGGTCAGAGATATATAGACCTAGCGTGTTCATCTGCTCGATAGTCAGACCATAAGCCATAGGGAAACTGACATCTATTTGATCGAGATGACCTTCTAACTGCTCTTTGCTGTCTGCAGATACTGCGATGATATCGACACCGACGTCATAGAAAGACTGTTTTACTGTCTCTAAGGTATTTAAGTATTTTGTGCAAATTGGGCAATGTTTACCACGGTATACAACAACCAGTTTCCAGTCATGACCGTTTTCAGGTTTGCCTAACGAAGTCATTTCACTGTTTAATACTTGTACTTCCATTTTAGGAAACGTAGTACCGGCTTGAATTTTTTGAGCATAATCTGTTGACATAGTTCTTATCCTTTTTAATAGTATTTTTATGGTTGGTATTTAACAGCCTTACATTAGCAGTCTTAAGTGCAAAAGTATGGGATGTTTACAGTAGTCCCAAGTAGTAACAGGAAAAGTTAACATCACCTTTAAAATTGCTCAATAAGACTACTTAAGTAAGCTAGTAAGTCATAGACAAAGCGTCTATTTTTTCGCTTCTTCAGTTGTCTGAGCATCTAGTTTATCTTGAGTTTTTAGCTCGAAATCTGAGGCATCATGACGTTCGTGTAATTGCTCAGCAGGTTCACCCCAAGTACGGTTTACCTTGCGACCACGTTGCACAGCAGGACGCTCTAAAATCTCAGTTGCCCAGCGGCGTACATTTGGATAGCTCTCAACTTGTAGGAATTCTCCTGC
The DNA here is from genome assembly GCF_001435845.1 of Psychrobacter sp. P11G3. Classification (NCBI taxonomy): domain Bacteria; kingdom Pseudomonadati; phylum Pseudomonadota; class Gammaproteobacteria; order Moraxellales; family Moraxellaceae; genus Psychrobacter; species Psychrobacter sp. P11G3. The sequence goes on along the minus strand of NZ_CM003596.1, from coordinate 2,041,566 downwards.
ATTGTATGCTTCACCTAGTATTAGATTGCCATACCAAGGCCAAGTGGCGATATCTGCAATCGTATACTCATCGCCACCTAGATAGCGATTTTCTGCAAGCTCTCGTTCTAGTACATCTAATTGGCGTTTTACTTCCATCGTGAATCGATTGATAGGGTACTCAAATTTTTCTGGTGCATAAAAGTAAAAATGCCCAAAACCGCCGCCCAAGTAAGGGGCAGAGCCTTGTAACCAGAAGAGCCAATTCATGACTTCAGTGCGTGCTGCTGCATCTTTAGGCAGTAGTTTTCCGAATTTCTCGGCAAGATAAAATAAAATAGCGCCACTCTCAAAGACACGGCTACCAGTCTCTGTATCCAAAAGCACAGGAATTTTTGAGTTTGGATTTAGCTCAACGAAACCTGATGAGAACTGTCCGCCTTCACCAATTTGAATCAGGTGCGCGTCGTACTCAGCTTCTGTTACACCTAATGCCAATAACTCTTCGACCATAATGGTGACTTTTTGGCCGTTAGGGGTGCCCATTGAGTAGATCTGCAACGGGTGCTTGCCTCGAGGTAGTTCTGCTTCATGCGTTGGACCAGCGATAGGGCGGTTGACGCTTGCCCACTTACCACCGCTTTCTGCATCCCATGTCCAGACGCTGGGTGGCTCGTAATAATTAGTGTTTGACATAATGATGATACCTTTTTATATACTGTGCTCAGTAGGGGGTAATTGGTAAATCAGATCCAGTTTATTGTTTTTATTCTGGCATGTCTGATAGTTGCTTTAAGATGTTTTTGTAGTTTTCTACACCTTGCGCGCCGCTCACCAGATGACGACCATTAAAGATAACCGATGGTACGCTTTGAACACCTTGCTGCTTTGAATGCTGTACGGCTTCACGTATCACATTGGCAAAGCGTTGATCTGCGATGACAGCGAGTGCTTCATTACGATCTAGTCCAATATCTGCTGCGACATCTGCCAGTACGGTACTGTCAGCCACGTTTTTATTATCAACGAAATGCGCAACGAACAATGCTTGTTTTAGGTCGTGCATACGTCCTTGCTGATCAGCCCAATGCAGCAACTGATGCGCATTAAAAGTATTGTAGGTACGGAAATCATCGGTAAACTGAAAGTTAAATCCAGCTTCTGCACCTACTGCTGTCATTCTAGCTCGGCTCTCTTTGATGTCCTCAGCAGTCGTACCGTACTTCTCCATAATATGCTCACGATAGTTTCGTCCTTCGTGCGGCGTATTAGGATTTAATTCAAATGGGTGCCAGTGAATTTCGTGCGGCGTGTTGGTTTGTTTTAGTGCCTCGGCCAATTGGCTATAGCCGATAGCGCACCAAGGGCATACAACGTCTGACACGATGTCTATTTGTAAGGGTTTTTTTGCCTGTTCCATAGGATCTCTCATTAGCGATAAATTAAAATGAAAAACTGCTGCCCGAAGATGTTTCGAACAACAGTATGAAAACATCAAATGGACTGTGTCAGCGTTAGCTGAAAAACGTATTAGTCGGCTTTATGCCATTCAAATTTCTGGAATGGTTTGTCGACTGGTGTGTTAGCTAGGTGGTTCGTATAGTTGCTCATGACTTTTTGAGCAGCACCAAGAATAACTTCAAGAATCTGACGCTTAGTGTAGCCAGCATCTAAAAATGCTTGAACCGCGCTGTCATCAACGTTACCACGACCACGTACTACAGAAAGAGTAAAGTCACGTAGCGCCTCTAGACGTGCAGTTGGTAGTGGCGTCTCATTACGTAATGCATCAGTGATAGCGTCATCTACTTTCATGCTCTTAGCAATACCAGTATGTGCAGGCACACAGTAATGGCAAGCATGTTCAACGTTGATAGTCTGCCATACAACGGTAGTTTCTTCATCATCAAAACTGCTGTCTAAAAACAGTTGATGTAGCTGTTGGTAGCCTTCTAGCAAGCCAGGCGCTTCAGCCATCACAGCATGTAGGTTAGGTACCATGCCAAATGCTTTAATTGAAGAATCAAGTAAGTCTTTGCTTTCTGCTGGGGCTGTGTCTTTATCGTGTAGAGTAAATTCGGTCATAACATAATTCCTAATAATAGGTTTGAGATTTGGTGTGTTTTAGAGTTTTCATGCTCGCTTCAAAGCAATCGCTGATTTACATTTAATTATTGGCTTGAGTAGTTACTCAAAATTAGCAACTTTGCTTAGTAAGCGAGTCAATAGAGAATACTATAAATGATATTGAGCAATCGCTCAATAATTATTTGAGTAATCGTTCAAGTAAATTGTAATGGCTCAATTACATTCCTCTGCGTAATACATATTATTCTATTAATATCAGTACCTTAATAAGGTAACACTGTGTAAGTAATAAGAGAAAATAATGGTAAAAAAATGATTGTTAGCGTTAATAACGTTATTTTCTCTAGTATTACGAACAAAGCTTATTGGAATGATTGAGTGAATCAGAATTAATTAACTTCAGTCATCTCATGTAGAACGAACGATTCAACCGCGCCTTCTGTGGCGGTGGAAAAGTCTTTTAGATGTTGGTTTTCCATATGGATTTGCCATAGCTCGCGCGTAGCCCAGCTTTCATGAAACATAAAGTGAGTGGGTTTTTCATTATCTTGGAACAAATCATAACGAATACAGCCTTCTTCGCTGCGAGTAGCTGGTATGAGTTTTTCGAGTTCAGATTTTACGAGAGCGATGCTACCGTCCTTTGCTGTTATGTGAGCGATGACGGTTAATGTAGTCATTTTTAATCCTTTGAATTGGTGTGATGGTTAGATGAGTTTTGAGGGTGACTGTTGGTAAAAGAGTCTATATAAGAACAGAGGTATATCGACACTGTGTTTATTATATCAATATATAACATTACTTGAACGACCGTTCATTTATGGTTATAGTGTATATCAGACAATAAAAATGTGCTTCAAATTTCGACGTCTATTTTTGTTATCTCGTTACAGTTTTTATAGTCATTAGTATAGTCACTAGATTTGATGGTCATTAGACGACTGTCTTCATATAATAGGATAAAGTTATGCTTAAATTTTATTTTCATCAAACGCCAAACCCAATGAAAGTAGCATTGTTTCTTGAAGAAACTGGGCTACCTTATGAGCTTGTAGCAGTGGATACGCTAAAAGGCGAGCAGCATACGCCTGAGTACCGTGCTATTAACCCAAACGGCAAAACGCCTGCGCTAGAAGATGATGGCAAACGCGTATTTGATTCTACGGCAATCTTGATGTATCTTTCTGAAAAAACAGGCAAGCTGGCAGGGCAACCAGAAGATCGTAGCGAGATGCTGTCATGGCTAATGTTTGTAGCATCTGGATTGGGCCCTTTTTCTGGTCAGTCTGTTCACTTTAGACATAAAGCGCCAGAGAAAATCCCATATGCGATTAATCGCTACCTTCGTGAGGCCGAGCGTCATTATGAAGTGCTAGATACGCACCTAGAAGGCCGTGAATATATGGTTGGTGATAGCTACTCAATCGCTGATATTTCTACTTGGGGCTGGATTGATAAGGCGACAGTCGTGCTAGGCGAAGGCGGCTTGGATAATTATCCAAATCTAAAGCGCTGGTTTGATAGCATTAATGCCCGCCCAGCGGTACAAAAAGCTCGTGACATTCCTAAAGGTATTGATTTCAAAACTGAGTTTGATGATGTTGCTGCACGTGCGCTTTATCCGCAGAACTTTGATAAAAACAGTTAATCGATAAAAATAGTTAATCGAAGCAAAGAGACTTAATAAGTCTTATAATATAAAAAGTGATTAAAACCAGTAACTAAGGTTGATTATACAAACTTTGCCTTAAAATAGATTTTAAGGCAAAGATATTAAGGTGAAAATTATGAGTGCTCCGATAAAGTTCAATCGTGAGGATGTGATCGAAAAAGCAAAAAATCTCTATTGGGAAAAAGGCTATCACGCGACATCAATGCGTAATTTGCAAGATGTGGTAAATATGCACCCAGGTAGTATTTATGCAGCTTTTGGTAGTAAAGATAAACTATTTACAGAGTCACTGAATCGCTATGCCGCAGATGGTGCTAAGAGATTGGCCGACTGTATTGAACAAAAAGACACAGTGTTAGATGGCTTAAAACATTTTATCCATACGGTGATTGTCTGTAATAGCGCTACCGCGCCTAGTGGTATGTGCATGATCGTAAAGACAGTCGCTGAGCTTACTCAAAACGATAGTCCAGATTTGCTCGCACATGCGACAAATATATTGGAAAGTATAGAGGCGTCGTTTGCCGTGCTCTTTGGACAAGCCATTGATAGCGGTGAGATTAGCGCAGAAAAAGATCCAGTTGAGCTGGCGCGTTATTTCCAAATTCAAATTATAGGTCTCAGGACGTATGCGCAGGTTACTAATGACAATGATGCGGTAGAGAAATATATCGATGATATTTTTAAAAATATCGTATAGTAAGGTTGTATAAAAAGCAGATTTTTTAGTTATGACAGCTCGCGCCTTTTGTCGGTGACCAATCATCATAGTATTACTAAAAACCCTGATTGCTAGTACATTAGCAATCAGGGTTTTTGTCATCTATTACTGTGCTTTTGGATTATCGTTGATGAACTTCAGTAGAAGCTCAGCCAATGTTTCGCCTTGGTCTTCTTGCAGGAAATGACCGCCGTTAGTGATAGTCGTATGATTTTGGTCTTTGGTACCCGGAATTAGCTTTTGCATGATGCGATCGCCGCCACCAGTTACGGGGTCGGAATCACTAAACAGTGTAATAAATGGCTTGCTCCATTTGCTTAGCACGACCCAAGCTGCACGGTTGTTTTCTGAAGCAGGATCATCGGGTGTCGTGGGCACTAGGATAGGAAACTGTCTGGCGCCTTCTTTATAAGACTCATCAGGGAAGGGTGCATCGTAAGCATCCAGTACGGCTTGTGATAACGTCGTTGTGGTACCGCTTTTAATGGTGCCTGCTACATTGAACTGCGGCGTTTCCTGAGAGAACTTCTGCCACTTGCGAAAGCCTTCGCCAGGATCATGATCCCCAGTCGGTAGCATCGTGTTGCCTGCTGCGACGCGATCGAATTTATCAGGATGCGCTGCTACTAAACGTAGACCGATTAAGCCGCCCCAATCTTGACAAAACAGTGTGATATTTTTTAAATCTAATTGATCAAGTACCGATTGCATCCAATCGACATGGCGCTGATAAGTGTAGTCAGTACGCGATGCAGGTTTGTCTGAACGTCCAAACCCAGGAAGGTCTGGCGCGATAACACGGTGTCCTGCTGCTGTTAGTATTGGAATGACTTTGCGGTACAGATAAGACCAAGAAGGCTCACCATGTAGTAGCAATATAGGGTCGGCGTCGCTTGGACCTTCATCAAGGTAGTGTACGCGCAGCTCACCACCTTCTGTATCATCGACCATCAAATAGTTCGGTTCAAAATCGTAATCTTGCAAGTTAGCAAAATACGAATCAGGCGTCCTGAGTTTTTTCATATATCATCCTTGGGTTAGAAAAATAACAGTGCATTCTGGCACAGGGGTTAGACAGTCTATTAGAAGTGAGTCTTTGGGTGCTACTCGACTATCACTGGTAATTCTAGCGATAAGTCTATCTACCTATAGTCTATATTGATTAAACGTTCAAAATGAAAACTATACCCTACATGCATTCATTGCTGCAAACATTAATAGTGGATGCGTCAGTAGCATCCACTATATATAGGATAGGTTTTGATATAGGATAGATTTTGAGTTTCATTTTATAAGGCTAAACTAATCGTGACGCCAATATACCTTTACCACGACATCAGTACGACTTAGCCCAAATCGGTCTTTCAGCAGTGGGCGCAATGCTTTTGCAGTATTCGCTTCTAGTGCTCCCCAAACTTTATCAATCTGTAGAGGGTTATTAGTCAAATAGTCGCCTAACTTACTGTTGATTAGCGTGGCTAACTCTGCTCCTGAGTTTGGTTGATTGGTTACTATGGGCAGTACGGTAAAATGATCATCCTTGCGGCTTTCAGTTTCGCAATCAAGGCCACTGCGCATTTTTACTGTATCGAAATAACTTTGATCGCCTGCATCTTGCGTCACACAAATGACTAATGGTGGCGTAGGGTTGTTCCATAGTTCCAGCAGTCGTGCTGCCGTTGGCATTGAGGTCTCATCGACAATTAGTACCGCTTGACCGTCTCGTAAGTGCTCTACCTTTTCTGGAAACTCTCGTTTTGTGACGACGGTCTCGCCTGCTTGGCGTGCTGCTGCCCAGTTGCCGCCTGGCGTATCTCCATGCAAAAAAACATCGACCCAAGCTCGTATCTCATCATCAGCTTGCCATGCTTTTCTCAAAGTGTAATAACAGTGAGGACGAGCAGGGCGTACGTTCTCCTTATCGCTACCATTAGTTTTATAGTCACCAGCTTTATTGCCATCAGTGCTGTCTATCATCAATGCGTTGTTCATTGCATTGTGTTCTAAATCAAACAAGTATGCGTAACCTGCTTCATTGGTAGGTACTGACGTCGAGCTTGTTGCGCCCTTAGCATTACTTAACTGAGCGGTATTACTTAATGGCGTATCACTATTTAATGACGGCATGCTCAATTCAAGGCGCAGCATATTTTTGCTAACTCTATAACTGTCTTGTACCTCAAATACTTGCTTGGTCAGTTTGATTGTTTTTTTGCCTAGCTTTTTATCTGCTCTCTGTTTTAGCAAGATATATTGGGCTTGCAAGTCATCAAGCTGGGAGAGAGGTGCAGCAAAAGCGATAAAGAAGGTCTGGTCATGGAGCGAGCTGTCTTGAGCGTCAGTTGGTTGTTTCTCTGAGCCTTTTGAACGAGTTTGTATGGCAATGCCTTCAGCATAAATATCAGTTATTTGCGCATCGACCAGATCCAATTCGGCGGTAGATAATGAGGTAAATGCACTTAAGAATCCAAGCAGTTCGTCAAGGTGTTCTTCATTAATATGAGCGACCACACTTGCTATTTCAGGATCGTTTAGGGGAGTGTATTGGCTGTTTTGGTTATCAGTGTTTTCTGTAGAAGCTAAAAGAAGGTTGGTCATATAAATACTCGCAATCAACAGAGCGTTGAAATTAAAGTGAATGAGTTTATAGTTAATGATAATTGTTTTTGTTATCATTTACGAGTAAAATCAATTTTTATTGTGGTTTGATCGTCAAAAATTGGTCTACAACCGATGACCGATAAACAATCATTTTTATGACATATTATTTTTATCAACAATGAGTGCTTATATGCTACGTGCAAACCAGCTGACTATCAGCCGTCAAGGAAATACTCTATTAGACAACGTGACTTGTGAGATTGATACCAATCAGCTGGTGGCTTTGGTTGGGCATAATGGGTCTGGAAAGTCGACCTTGATCAAAGCGCTAGCAGGTGAGATGGCAAGTAGTAGCGGCAATGTCACTTTAGATGAGCACACTATCAATGACTACGGCAGTAAGGAGTTAGCGCGGCAAATGGCATATCTGCCGCAGCAATTGCCAGAAGCTGCTGGATTTACTGTGCGCGAGCTGGTCATGCTAGGGCGCTATCCCCATCAAAAATGGCTGCAAAAGCCAACTGAAACAGATAAAGACAAAGTTGCGCAAGCATTAAAAGTGACTCAAACCGAAGCGTTTGCTGATCGAATTACTGCCACACTATCAGGTGGTGAGCGTGCTCGTGCGTGGCTCGCGATGTGTCTGGCACAGGATACCCGTTACTTATTGCTCGATGAGCCACTTGCTGCACTTGATATGCACTATCAAATCGAAGTCATTCAGCTTATTCGTCGTTTGGTGGATGAGCAAGGCTTAAGCGTGGTAATTATTATTCATGATATTAATTTGGCCGCGCAATATGCTGATCGAGTCATCGCGCTGAAAAATGGTCAAATATGTCATAACGGCGATATCGCCAGTACCATGCAACCCACCGTGCTACACGATATCTTTAATGTCGATATGCAGCTACTCAGTCATCCTATTACTGGACAGCCTGTCGCAGTCGCTTAACGTTTGGTTTCTGCTCCTTCTTTTTAATTCGCCTACAAAGATACGCTTCTATGCCTCCCGTCTTTTATACAGATAAATTATCGAAACGTCCAATAGTGACGTCAGTATCAGTAATGACAACACTGAAATGGTTCGCCCTCACATTGTGCTTGGTATTGACCGCCTGTAATAGTCAAACATCCACTACCTCAGAAGCAGAAAACAGTCATAGCGACAGGATGAATATCGTGTCTCCCGACTGGGGTAATGCAGCGACTTTGACAGCGATGGGGCACGCACCAATTGCGACAGGTGATGTCAGGGTTTGGGATAGATGGGTGGGTAGCCCCAAACTGCCAATATCGATCACAGACTTAGGCATCCGTTATCAGCCCAATGCTGAGCTAATCGCTCAACTGCCTGTCGATATGGTCATAGATAATTATTTTTATGAGCATGCACGCAACTTGTACGGCGATGTGCCTGCAGAATCTGTAATGTCTGCGGCAAAAGGAGAGACAGCAACGTGGGCGGACTATACCGAACCAACGCGGAAGCTTGGCATGCTGATCGATAACCCAAAGATGGCTGAAGACTATATTGTACAAAGTCAGAAAGACATACAGCTGGCCAGTCAGCAATTCCAGCAGCGTTATCCAAAAGCCAATAAATTCGCAGTGGTACAGTTTGCGGATGCTAATAACATGCGTATGTATGTGGCAAATAGCTTATTTCAGCCTGCGTTAGAGCAGATGAATAGAGAGCTTGTGGTATTGGGCAAGGGCAATCAGTGGGGGTTTGTGCCAATACGAATGGGAGATTTAGCGCAATTAGATGATGAGACTTGTCTATTAATTATCGACCCGCTGAGTCCAATTACTAGAGCTGAAATCGATAATAGCTTGATTTGGCAGCGCCTAGGTTATGGCAATACCCGCTGTGTGGGCGAGCTACCACCAGTATGGATTTATGGCGGGATGTCATCATTGGTTAGCTTAGCAGATAACTTGTCAGAAGTTTCATTAAAAGGCGGGGAAGTATTATGAGCGCCAATGCAGACACTAACAACAACTCTATCAATAACCACACCGACAGTGCTCATACGATGACATCAACCTCTCAAGCAGCAACGGTTTCAGATTCATCGCTATCGTCACCCTCATCAACGTCATCGAAACATTCATCATCACCACTGAATCAGCCACCGAACCAACCCAATTCTCAAACTTCCTTGTTTGCCAATTTGTCTTGGCGACTGTGGGCCATGCTCATCGGACTAGCGGCTTTGTCGTTATGGAGTAGTTGGGTACTGATAGATCAGCAATGGACGCGCCCACTTCGTGACTTGCTTATATCAAGCTCGCAATTGGATATTGCCAGTATGGCGATACAGCTACATATAGTGGCAACCAGCGTGGTGGCGTTGTTGGCTGGCGGGCTATTAGGTGTGGTCAGTATTCTACTGCAGCAATTGGTAAAAAACCCACTAGCATCAGATACGACGCTAGGTGTGGGCGTGGGTGCACAGTTAGCCATGCTTATCGTCACGTTATTTTTGCCAAGCTTGGCTATTTATGGCGGACTTTATGTGGCCTTTGTGGGGGCTATCATCAGTATGGGTCTGGTATTTGCCTTATCAGCACCCAGTCGATTTAATCCATTGATTTTGATACTGGCCGGTTTGGTGGTCAATATTTTGCTGGCCGCAGTGGCTAATGTACTGGTGCTGTTCTTCGCTGAACGTAGCAATGGCATGCTGTCGTGGGCTGCTGGGTTTTTGGCACAAAACAGCTGGCATACCAGTATATCGCTAGTCATCACGGCTATTTTGATGGCGGTCGTATGTCTACCATTACTAAAACCATTAACGCTGATGAGTCTAGATGACACGCAGGCAAAACGTCTGGGTGTACCTATTAATGGGATTCGCGCACTTGTTGTGCTGGTGGTCGCAGTCGTGACCGCCTTAGTGATTAGTGAAGTTGGCTTAATTGGTTTTATTGGTCTTGGTGCAGCAAGCTTGGTCAATGCACTGGGCATTTCTTCTATTGGTAAGCGTTTGGCTACTGCTTTTGGGTTAGGGGCACTGCTTTTACTATTGACTAGCAATGTTGCGTTATTGCTTGAGCCAATACTCGATATGCAGATTCCAGCTGGTGCCATGACAGGTATCTTGGGTGCGCCGCTGATTATTTGGCTAATTTTGCGTCAGCGTCGCGAGCGGATAGAGACAGTGACACCGATGCTTGCGGGTAAGCATACATCCATTGCCTTTTGGCGATGGGGCGTTGGTGTGCTCGCTATCATCATGCTGGCTTGTCTTTTTGTACAAGACATCAATGGGTGGGGGCTCAGTACGGACTGGGCGCTCACGCAGCAGTACCGCTTGCCTCGTAGTTTGAGCGCTGCTGCCACAGGTTTGATGCTGGCAGTGGCCGGTGTGCTACTGCAAACCTTAACGCGTAACCCTATGGCCAGTCCTGAGGTATTGGGTGTCAGTTCAGGCGCGGCACTTGGAGTTATTTTAGGATTTTTATTACTGCCAAGTTTGGGGCTATCTGCGGGAGCAGGGACGTTGCTGGTTTCAGGACTGTCAGGGGCGATGGCCGTGCTGCTATTGATTATTTGGCTGGCACGCAGGGTCAGCTCAGGTTATTTATTGTTAGTAGGTATAGGCATTGCCGCCATGATGGATGGGGTGATGCATATGGTCAAGCTTTCAGGAGATCCGCGTCTAGAAGCTATGCTTAGCTGGTTATCAGGGACAACTTATAGCGCTCAGCCCAGTACAGTATGGTATCTCATTGGCATTGCCGCTATCTTATTTATACTCAGTCTACTGCTGATTAAGCCTTTGCGAGTTCTTGGACTAGGTACAGGTGTGGCGCGTAATTTAGGTGTGGCAGTTACGCCAGTGACTTTGTCATTATTGGCATTAGTAGCAGCACTTAGTACGGCCAGCACGCTTGCCGTTGGACCATTGAGCTTTATTGGTTTAATGGTGCCTCACTTAGCTACCTCACTGGGAGCTGTGAAGCTTGAACGACAATTGCCACTAGCTGCACTTTTAGGGGCAGGGGTGATGGTGATAGCGGATTGGATTGGCCGTTATGTTATTTTCCCTTATGAGCTGCCAGCGGGCACGATTGCAGCGATTATCGGTGGTGGCTACTTCTTATGGCTCATTCGTAAGGTACCAGCCTCAGTAAATAGATAGCTCATGTCTTCAAGCATTAAATAGCCGACAATTTTGACTTTATTCAGCAGAGGCCTATCGAATCTTATTTGATCAGCATTTTGATGAGAATAACGATGCTAAGTTTCAGCGAGATTGGATGACGTGTTCGATAGGCTAGCAAAATAATAACTAGGAGCAAGTCATGCCGACCGTCACCCAATTTTATGATGCCACTGCTTTATGAGCAACGCCCCTATAAATAAAGCACCTATAAATAAAACCTCTACAAATGAGACATCTATAAACGAAGCCTCGAATAGTAGTGGTAATGGCTTTACCGACAAACAGGTACAGCAGGTGTTACTGACACTACTGCTCGGCGGTACGGTGGTCAGCTTTAGTAATAGTGCGCTCAATCCAGCGATTCCTGTCTTTATGTCGGCGTTTGATGTCGATATCGTGATGGGGGGCTGGGTGTTAAATGCTTATGTCTTGGCCATGAGTGTGGGGCTAATGCTGAGTGGCTACTTAAACAAAAAGTTTCCGTTTAAGCATGTTTATTTGGCGGCAATTTTTGGATTTATGCTGGGCTCAGTCATTGGGATGCTGGCGTCTAGTATGAGCTTTGTCATCATTGCCAGAGCCATACAAGGACTGAGTGGCGGTCTGATTATCCCATTGTCTATTGGTATGCTGTATCAGATTTATCCGCAGCAGCAGCACGGTAGAGTAATGGCGCTATGGGGCATTGTTATTATGATGTCATTAGCGTTTGGCCCTTTGGTCGGTGCTTACTTGGTTGAGCAGTTTGCGTGGTGGACACTGTTTGCCATTACGTTACCACTTAGTATGGCGGTCATGGCGATGGTGTGGTGGTTAATACCTGACATGCGCTCATATGAAAAAAAGAGCCCTTTCGATACGATCGGGTTTATCAGCTTACTCACTTGGCTGCTTGCGATGATGGTTTGGCTGAGCACGCTGAAAATAGATTTTACTGGTGGCTTATTCAACAGTGACGGCTTATTAAAAATAGCCACGTTGGGTTTATTGTCTATTGGATTTTTACTGTCCGCGATGGCTTGGTGGGCATACGAGCGGCGTCAGAAACATCCATTATTAGACGTGCGCTTGTTTAACAATAAAACCTATTTGCACAGTAATATCATTAGCATTACCCAAACAGTCGGTTTGATGCTGTGTCTCTTGTTATTACCCGTGTTGATACAAGACGTGATGGGCGAGAGTGCTTTATGGACAGGTGTTGTCCTGATGGTCGCGACGCTCGTGGCCAGTATCATCACGCATTACGCTGGCAAGATGGTAGATAAGCAAGGTGCCAGAGGGATTGGCATCGTAGGAATTGCGATTAGTGCGCTGTCTACCTTGATGCTGGCATGGTGCTTGTATCAGCCCACACTTTGGCTATTAATGTTGATTATGAGTATGCGCGGTGTCGGAGTGGGTCTAGCATACCTGCCAACTACGACCGTTGGGTTTAGCAGCTTACCCAAAGACTCAGTCACTGAAGGAGCCGCCCTTAATAACATCAGTCGCCGCATCATCTCTACCATATTTATCACGCTGTCGACCCTTTATATAGGCAGTCGAAGTGCGCAGTTATTAGCAGCAGGTAGTAGTGATGGCATGGCAAGCGCGATCCAAGAAATACTGGTGGTCATCGCGGTGATTTTATTATTCACGATTCCTTCAGCGTGCAAATTGCCACGATCCCCATAGGCAAACACCCCGTATCGGGGTTTTCTTTAACTTATCAAGACTGAAATATCACTGATTTTTGGCACTAGACATTAATCGCTTTAGGGCAGTGGGCATCTTGATCAATCGTCCTTTTCACCCACTGGATAAAAGTAAGTTAGGTTTCCCTGTGTTTGCGCAGGGTATCGGCGCTATAACTACCTTCAAGAGTAACCAAACACAAGGTAAGCTAGCGCCCGATATTGCCTGTCGCTTAGGTAAGCAGATAGCGATTATTCGTTCAGGCGATATTGCCATTATGGATAGTGATGATGCATTTATATTATCTGTTGATGTAGCATAGCAGCTATTATCAGGTCGTCAAAATGAATATAGAGAGGATGAGATGGAACTCCAACGTTTCTTCAATGTCTATCGTAACAATGAGCTAGATAAATTATTCAATGACTAATGAAATTATCAAAGATTAAATAGCAAACTATACCTGTGAAAACAACACAAATAAACGCTGCTAACAAGATATTAATACATATGGAAATAAAAACGATTATCATTTACAATGCTCTTCACAAAGTTAGTACACACAGTATTATTAGCTAAATATTACTCATATCACTGTTTATTTATTCAACTAAGTAAAATAACCTAAGTGAAAAAATTATGAAAAGCCATCATCAAGTTGCTCTATCTGTTCTTACCCTTTGTATTAGTCAGCAATTATATGCACAAACCGACAATGCAGTAGACGTTTCATTAAATGCGCAGGATTCAGCGGAACTGGCTTCAAGTACAGTGTCTAATGAGACGCCTAATGTGACTTTAGACACTATCAATGTCACGGCTAAAGCTAGAACGGGTACGGCGCTGGCTCAGAAGATTAGTGAGATGCCAGCCGTCACGCAAGTAATTACTGAAAACGAGATTCAGATGCAGGCGACGGGTAACCGTACCACTGGTGACATCTTGGCACAGCTGATTCCGAGCTTGGGTACCAGTAGTGGCTCGACCAGTAACTACGGCACCACCATGCATGGCCGTCCAGTACAGTTTTTGCTAAATGGTGTGCCGTTAAGCGGTTCACGCAGTCTTTCCCGTGAGCTTAACAGTATTGATACGTCACAGCTTGAGCGGGTAGAGGTGCTTTCGGGTGCCACTAGTATCTATGGTGCTGGCGCGTCAGGTGGTCTGATTAACCTTGTGACTAAATCTCTGGTGGGTTATGGCCCTATTAGACAAACCAGAGTGGGCGTTAGTAGCAGTCGTGACTTTGATTCAGATTCATTTGGCTATAATGTAGGGCAATCTTTAGGATATGGCGGTGAGCGGGTTTATGGGCGCTTAGATGTTGATTATGAGACCAAAGGTGGTAAGTTTGATAGCAAGGGCGACCGAGTTAGCCCTGATGTCAACCAAACGGATCAACAAGATACCGAATCGCTAAGTGTGAATGGTAGCTTGGGTGTAGAACTCACCGACAGCCAACGTCTTGACCTTGCAGTGACTTATTATAAGGATGAGCAAGATACTGACTACGGCCCAGATTATGGTGATGGTTTGGCAGCGTTATTTGGCGCAAAACCTTCTTTGAAGGCCATTGATGGTGCCAACGTAGAAAATGAGCCATATACCGAAAAAAGCTCAGTAAATTTGAGCTATAACGACGATGATTTTGTAGGCTCAGGGTCTAGCCTAAGCTTGACGGGTTACTACCGAGATGAGAAAGGCCGTTTTTACCCTTCTGGTAAAACTGCAGGAGACCAAGCGACTGAAGTATGGCAAAACAATGGTCTAACTGATACAGCCACACTGAAGAAACTGGCAAGTGCTGCAACATTTGTCACTCAATCAGAAGCTGATATCGAAGTAATGGGCTTACGTGCCGCCATGCAAACCGAGACGGAAGTCGCAGGCAAAAAGACACTGTTTAGCTACGGTGCTGATTTCGAGCGCGAAAACAGTGAGCAAACTTACTACGGTCAAGACCTAAATACGTTTCTTGCTAGTAATGGCTTAAGTGCCCAAACAAATGGGCTTACTTATAATGGTGGACCAGATACTACCATCGATAAATGGGGCGCTTTTGTCAATGCAGATGTAGATATAACTGACAAGTGGCATACCAGTGCTGGTGTGCGTTACCAAAAGCTAAAATCTGAGACTGATACCTTTACGCCCATCTATGAGCAACTGCTTGAAGAGTATTTTAATAGTTCTGCTATCAGTGGAACAAGTGCAGCTTACGGCATTGACTATCAAGCTGGCAACGTAGAAAAAGGTAGCACAGATCACGACAAAACCTTGTTTAATCTCGGTACTAGCTATCAGATAACACCGAATGATCAAGTTTTTGCTAATTTTTCACAAGGGTTTACGACAGCCGATATTCAACGGGCGCTGCGTGATGTGCGTGCAGGGTTTGTGGTTAATTCAGACAACGTACAACCGATTACAACCAATAACTACGAGTTTGGCTGGCAAGGCAAACATGGCGATACAGCAGCACGCTTAAGTGGTTTTTACAACGAATCAGATAAGGTCGTGCGCTTTACTGACAGCTATACCGTAGAAGTTGTCGATACCGATGAGCGTGTCTATGGCGTGGAAGGGTCGCTTAGTCATGATATCAGTGACAAGTGGCAAGTAGGCGGCAGTGTGGCGTATACCCGCGGTCAGTACGATAAGGATGGTGATTGGCTGGAGCTCGATGCAGTACGTCTAACACCGCTAAAAGGTACGGCATTTGCTCAGTATAATTTCGATGAAGGCAGCAATATTCGTCTGCAAGCACTGGCAATCGGCGGTGATGATAAAGCCTTTAAAGACCAACAACAAGACCCTGACTCTAGTGCCTTACCAGTTACCGGTTATATGACCCTTGATGTATTGGGCCAAGTAAATATGCCAGTCGGCCGAGTAGATTATGGCGTTTATAACTTGCTTAATAAGGACTATTTAACGGTCTATCATCAAACCACGTATGGCGATCTGAACCGTTTACCTGCCTCAGGCACGACTTATGGCTTAAGCTATACCGTCGATTATTAAAAAAATCATGCATTAAAAAACCCTTCAGGCTATGAAAATTTAGCATGAAGGGGTTTTTTATGTTCATAACTCTCTAAAGAATTCATCTGCTCCAAGAGTATTTGCTAGCGTTTCCAACTTTACGCTTTATCAGGTGCAAAAATTATTTTTTGGCATTTTATGATTGACTTATAGCGTATCAATGCTAATCTAATCTCTCTTTGGGGAGTAGCCTGCTTTCGTACTGCGAAAGCGTTCGTATCAACATACTTGGCCACATGCCATGGTGCGAACACCTCTCGGTTGGCGAGACCATCGATATATCTACACTGCAGGTCGGGGGTGTAGCTATGTCGTGGACTCTATACTCGACCAGAGAAAATCACATGAACCCTATCGCACTTCTATTACTTGCGCTTTCTATGTCTACTGATGCCTTTTCTGTGGCAATCAGTAAAGGCGCAAGTCTTAAAAACCCTCGTTTTACCGAAGCTTTAAGAATGGGTGTTACTTTTGGCACCATTGAAGCGATCACGCCTATTATTGGTTGGTTAATTGGTCATTCTGCCACATCTTTTGTAGATGCGTCTTTTATTGAGGCATGGGATCATTGGGTCGCGTTTGTCATACTTTTTGCGCTTGGTCTGCACATGCTATATGAGGGACTGAAGCCAAGTGATGAAATGGCAGAAGCGCCGTCGAGACACTCTTTCCTTAAACTTGCCATAACTGCATTTGGTACCAGCATCGATGCCATGGCTGTCGGTGTAAGCCTGGCATTTGTAAAGGTCAATATTTTACTGGCGGCAGGTCTTATTGGCTTGGCCACTACAGTAATGGTCACGCTAGGGGTGATGTTAGGTAAGGTGTTAGGTTCATTAATCGGTCATAGAGCTGAAATATTTGGTGGTGTGATGCTAATTGCCATCGGTACATGGATTTTATTAAGCCATCTTCAATGATTATATAAAAACTGTCTACTACGAACAGATGGTCATTACGTGTATAGATCTGTTACTGACTTTTGGATGTAGGAAACCTGTTTACCTAAGAAAAGCCTATCTATATTAATAGTTAGGCTTTTTGGGTCTAAAACTAGCGCATTACGCTGTAGCGGC
This sequence comes from Psychrobacter sp. P11G3, assembly GCF_001435845.1. Classification (NCBI taxonomy): domain Bacteria; kingdom Pseudomonadati; phylum Pseudomonadota; class Gammaproteobacteria; order Moraxellales; family Moraxellaceae; genus Psychrobacter; species Psychrobacter sp. P11G3. The sequence goes on along the minus strand of NZ_CM003596.1, from coordinate 2,024,532 downwards.
TCGTAAGAGGTCTGAAAAAAATCAGCACTACAAAACTATCAATAATTATCCGTTGTCAGCGGAGAGGCTTGAATAAAGTGCCTATATCTATGCTTATACATATGGTTGTTATTTACTAAGAAAACAGTAGACAATAAAAAAGACCTCCAATCTCTTGAAGGTCTTTTTTATTAATACTTAAAAATGGTGGGCCCAGTAGGACTTGAACCTACGACCAAAGGATTATGAGTCCTCTGCTCTAACCAACTGAGCTATGGGCCCTAACGTTAGACGCACAATGATACCTGATTTTTTTAATTTTTCAAGCAAAAGATAGGCAGTAATCAAGATATTTTTTATTGAGCCGTATTTTTGTATTACAGGTGACCGCCAGCTATGGTTAGGCTACGTCCACCATCCACAGTGATGATCTCTCCTGTGACATAATTTGCCTGCACAAGATACAGCACACTATGAGCAATCTCATCAGGTTGGCCTATTCGCCGCATAGGGATAGCATCGATGATACTTTGTTGTTGATCGTTATCAATAGCTTGGTCGCTAGTAGGGTCAGGCAAAATGTTGACTCCAGGAGCAACTCCGTTGACCCGTACTTCTGGCGCCATCTCTAACGCTAGCGACTGTACCATCATTCGATGCGCAGCCTTTGCCATGTTGTAGACAGTATAGTTGTTAAACGGTCTATCATGTGCGTGTATGTCCAATAAGCTGACAATACAGCCTTGTTGTTGCTTAAGATAAGGTAGTAGGGATTGGCTTAGTAATAAAGGGGCTTTCGCATTGGTCAAAAGCAACTCATCCCACTGTGCATGATTGATACTACCGAGTGGGCTAGGATAAAACCGCGAAGCATTATGCACCAGTACATCAAGCTGTCCAAATGCCTCTACGATATTTTTAACAAAGCTGTCTAAAGCCGCTCCATCGTTGACTATCGTTAAATCAGCAACGATAACTTTTGCACTATTAGCACGGATGTTGTTCAGATAGTCAGCCAAGTCATTAGCGTCTTGTTCACTACGGTGACAATGAATAATGACGCGGTAACCTTGCCTATGAGCCGCTTTAACAATAGCCGCCCCAATGCGCCTAGCACTACCTGTGACAAGCATCACTGGCGCTTGGTTATTTATATTTTCTGCTTGGTAGGCATTAAGTTTTTGGTTCATAGCAATACTACTTTTTTCTCTAGTGCACGTGTCTATATCATTGTTGCGCTTGCAAGTGTTCAATCCTGCTTTGGCGTAAGGCTGTACCAATAGCGGGGCCTTTAAGGTCTGGCGCAATGTCAGTCATGCTGACAGCGTGAAAGCTATTTAGGGCTAGCATCATTTGGCGATGCTGTGTTGCCAGCTGTAACACATGACTGCACACTAGCAGTTGAGAGAGCTTATCAGGCTCCTTATGCGCACCGCAGGCTTGGATTAGATCGATTTTTTCAGCCGCATTTAGACTGTTTATTGTGCTTAGTTTTTCAGCTTGCTGAGCGAATAAGGTTGCGAACTGAGTATGTGCTTTGGGGACTTTGGCTTTATTACCGATAGCGTTAATATTTTTTGTAGCGGTTGATACGTTAGACGGAGACTCAGAGTTTTCGCTATTAAATAATGATGAAGACAGGCTAGTCATTAGTAGCGCCCAACGCTGTGATAAATTTAAATGCATCTGTCCTGCAAAGTATAACGCTGTCTGCACTGCTTCTCTTATTTGGACATTGTCCCAAGCTTGATGCAAAGGCGCGAAATACTCTGTGAGTGCACCAATTTCAAACAGTTTTTGCCAATAGACTTGCGGTGATAGCTGCATGGTTGCGCGACTCGACTCTTGCCAAATACGTTCGGCGCTCAAATGAGCCAGCTCTCCTGTATCGACCAATTGACGCATCAGCGTTAAAGTGTCATCCGCGATGGTAAATCCCAAATCGTAGTAACGACTATAGAAACGCACGGTCCGAAGCACACGTAATGGGTCTTCACTAAAAGCACTGGACACATGACGTAATGTCTTGTCTTTTAAGTCTTGTAGTCCGCCATAGTAGTCGATGACCTGTCCATTAATCGGGGTGTCGTCAGTTAAGCTGGTAACTTCGATTGCCATCGCGTTGATGGTTAAGTCACGACGGCGCAAATCATCCTCTAGACTGACATCGGGACTGGCATGTACGCTAAAACCTTTGTAGCCTGAGCCTTGCTTGCGCTCTGTGCGTGCCAATGCATACTCTTCATGACTGGTCGGATGCAAAAACACAGGAAAGTCAGCGCCCACTTGTTGAAACCCTGCATCAATCATCTCTGCCACAGTAGCGCCAACGACGACAAAGTCCTTGTCCTTGATAGGACGCTTGAGCAGTCGATCGCGTACAGCACCGCCTACGAGGTAAATTTGCATAGAAGCCTCTTCTTATTATCGAGCTTTATATTGCTAGCCCAATTTTTATAAATCAAAAAAACAGCCAATGCTCTATAAGTTGCATTGACTGGTTTTAGTATAGCAGAAGGGCTCTGTCAATGGATGACAGAGCCCTTCTTAATATAGTCAATCTTCTATAAATTGGGTAGGGTGTCAGCCTCGCTCAGTCTACTATTTGTAGTACTTTCACTCGGCTTCCTTGTATCCAAATTATATTGAACTGACTATAGTGCATTCATACTGTGTATGGTATATGACTATTTTTCGTTTTCTAGGTCTTGCGCTTCAGTGACGGTCAATGCAGTCATATTAACGATACCACGCGCTGTCGCTGATGGCGTCAAAATGTGTACCGGCTTATTAGTACCTAATAGGATAGGGCCAATAGAAGCACTGCCAGTCGCTGTTTTAAGCAGGTTGAAAGCGATGTTTGAGGCATCAAGGGTTGGCAAGATAAGCAAGTTCGCTGCACCTTTCAATGGGCTTGATGGCATATCGTTTAGACGAATATTTTCGTTAAGCGCGGCATCACCTTGCATTTCGCCTTCAAACTCAAAGTCGACATTCATATTTGTTAATAGTTCATGAACCTTGCGCATTTTGACAGCGCTGGCACGATCTGAAGCACCAAAGTTAGAATGAGACACTAGCGCGACGCGTGGCGTAATACCAAAGCGACGTAGCTGATCCGTTGCCAAGACAGTCATTTCAGCCAATTGTTCAGCTGTTGGGTCTTCATGGACATAAGTATCAGCGATAAAGATATTACGATCTTGCATGAGTACCGCATTCATCGCATAGAAGTCGTTCATACCTTGTTTTTTGCCAATGACGCTTTCAACGTATTTTAGATGCAATTGGTAATGGCCAAAGGTACCACATACCATGCCATCTGCCGCACCATTTTCAACCAGCAAAGAACCAATCAAAGTCGTCTTACGGCGAACATCACGACGAGCAAGCTCAATGCTTACACCGCGGCGTTTGTTCTTCTCGTAGTAACCCTGCCAGTAGTCTTTGTAGCGAGGATCGTCATCAACGTTGACGATGGTAATATTCTCACCAGCTTTTAGACGTAGGCCCAGTTTTTTGATATTGGCTTCGATAACTGAAGGGCGACCAACCAAGATAGGTTGTGCTAACTTCTCATCAACGACCACTTGTACAGCAAGCAAGATGTTGTTGTCTTCACCTTCACAGTACACGATACGTTTTGGATCGGCTTTAGCACGAGCAAAGATTGGCTTCATCACAAACGCTGAGTTATAAACAAACTCAGACAGACGCTGACGATAGGCTTGCATGTCATCGATCGGTAGCGTGGCAACGCCTGAATCCATCGCTGCTTTGGCAACAGCAGATGCGATCTCAATGATTAGATTTGGCTCTAGAGGGCCTGGGATTAAGTAGTCACGACCAAAGCTCTGCATCTTTTCGATGTTTCTAGCACTGGTAGTTGGAGTGGCTTCAACATGTGCCATCGCAGCGATTGCTTTTACGCAAGCCACTTTCATCTCTTCGTTAACAGTGGTTGCACCAACATCCAATGCACCGCGGAAGATATACGGGAAGCATAGCGCGTTGTTTACTTGGTTTGGATAGTCTGAACGACCCGTTGCCATGATGACGTCTGGACGTACCGCATGGGCCAATTCTGGCATGATTTCAGGTGTAGGGTTGGCAAGTGCAAAGACGATAGGGTCTTTTGCCATACGGCGAACCATATCTTCTGATAATGTACCTGGCATTGATAAGCCTAGGAACATATCGACATCGTCCATGACTTCTTCGATAGAAGTAGCCGTGATATCACGAGCATAACGCTGTTTAGTTTCATCAAGGTTTTCACGGCTAGTATTGATGATACCGCGTGAGTCTGAAACAATAATGTTGTTCTTATTAACGCCAAGTGCGCAAATAATATCTAGGCAAGAAATGGCTGCTGCGCCTGCGCCTGAACAAACAATTTTAATCTCTTCGATTTTTTTGCCAGTAATCAACAAAGCATTTAGCATGGCTGCGGCAACGATGATTGACGTACCATGTTGGTCATCATGGAACACAGGAATGTTCATGCGCTCACGTAGTACGCGCTCAATTTTGAAACATTCTGGTGCTTTGATGTCTTCTAGGTTGATACCACCAAAGGTAGGCTCAAGCGAGGCAACCGCTTCGATGAATTTATCTGGATCGTTTTGAGCAATTTCAATATCAAAAACGTCGATACCTGCGAACTTCTTAAATAGAACGCCTTTACCTTCCATGACTGGCTTCGATGCCAATGGACCGATATTACCCAGACCCAATACAGCAGTACCGTTAGTGATAACACCAACTAGGTTGTTACGTGCAGTGTATTTAGACGCAAGTTTTGGATCTCTTTGGATCTCAAGACAAGGTACAGCAACGCCTGGAGAGTAGGCGAGTGCTAAATCACGTTGGTTGGCTAGCTGCTTAGTAGGGGTTACCGAAATTTTACCTGGGCGTGGAAACTCATGGTAATGTAAGGCAGCTTGTTCAAACTGCTCTTTTTCTGTACTGAGGTTATCCGTATTCGAAGTGGTATCGTCATTCATAATAATTGCCATGGTTGGAATAAATTGGAATAAATTAAATGGTGATAAAAAACAACGTCTAACCCTCCAAAAATCATTGAATGATAATAATTGAAAGGTATAAAAACGTTAAACGACTCACGACCATCAGAATCATGGTCGACGATCAAAGATCAGGTCAAAAAAGCAAACTAGCTAAAATATTCATTCTAGCATTATTGCTAATTCACTGCCTAGTCAACAACAATGAATTATGCGAATAATATAATAAAATGATATTCGTTATTTATCTCGTTGATAATGCCAAAAAATGCGTCTAGATATCAACCTTAATTTCATAATGTTTCAAAATATTACAGAATTGAAAGGTGCTAAGACAAGCAACTACTAAGATGAGCAGCTAATAGGCATCTGCGGTGTATCAGGCGCAGGCGCACTGCTATCTAAATCATTAGCGATATCTTGCACAATGTAAGGATTGGCCAGTAAACGGAATACCCGATCAACTTCTTCAAACTGACCTTGCTCTGCGGCAGTAATTGCACGCTGCGCCATGCTATTACGAAGGACATAAACAGGATTGTTGGTCTGCATGTCGTTAACTGCCTGCTCAAGTGGCAGCTGCTCAATCTGTGCCAGATAACGTGCTGACCAGTCTTGCCATACTTGCTGCGCCTCAACGCTTAATTCAGTGGTCATGGTAGCCAGTAGCTTTTGCTCATAAGGATAATCTGCTGGTGCGACCAAACCGAGTAGGGCGCGAAAGCTATTAGTATAGTCGAGCAAGTTGTCTTCTAATAGTGTCAACCATTCAAAGGCTAAGCTGAGGCTTTCTCTTTGATGCGGTAAGCCAAGCTTGCGGCACAGACCTTGCTGATAGTGCTGCATAAAGGTTGCTTCGTAAGGCGCTAAACACTCAGCAAGCGTCTCACGGGTGACGCCTTCTAAACGCATAAAGTGTGGCAGCCAAACGTTTAGGTTCCAATGCCCGATAGCAGGCTGATTCTGATAAGCGTAGCGACCAGTGTGGTCTGAGTGATTATTAATCCATGCAGGATTAAAGCGCTCCATAAAGCCAAACGGCCCGAAGTCCAAAGTACTGCCTGTGATAGATAAGTTATCTGTGTTCATGACACCGTGAGCAAAGCCAATCAATTGCCAATCAGCAATCATACGAGCCGTACGTTCAACCACTGCGGTCAAGAAAGCTAAGACAGGCGTTTCGCTATTGCGGCACTCTGGATAATAAGTGTCAATCATATAATCAGTGAACTCACCCAGTACATCAGGGGCAAAGCTGGCAATCCATTCGACATGACCTAAACGTATATGACTGTCTGCCACACGCATCAACGCTGCACCTACTTCGATACGCTCACGGCGCACTCTCGTATCAGATACCACAAACCCCAAAGCGTTAGATGAGGGAATGCCAAGCTGGGTCAATGCATGACCGCACAGGTATTCGCGAATAGTACTACGTAAGACTGCTCGTCCATCACCCATGCGTGAATAGGGCGTCAAGCCAGCACCTTTAAGATGCAAGTCTTGTGGCTGCCCATCATTATCGAGTACCTGCGCCATGAGTAAACCGCGTCCGTCGCCCAATTGCCCAGCCCACTGTCCAAACTGGTGACCAGCATAGGCCATCGATAGTGGTTTGAAATCAGCTGGCACGTATTGACCGCCCAATATCTCAACCCAGTTAGTCATCAAGTCCTCGTCGTTTGTCCAGCCTAACTGCTTAGCAACTTGAGTGTTGAAGTGACCGACACGAGGATTGTCTAGTGGCGTCGGTGGCTGCTCATGATAAAGGCGCGTGTCTAGGTTGACGTAAGTGTTTTGATAACGCATACAGGCCGTTTCCATTAAAATATAAAAGTGAGAATGTCACTATAGCATAGCTCTCATATGGCATCGTTGCACTCTGTCCGTCTCTTGTAATATCTAACCAAAAAATAAAGTTTCGTTCTTTAATTAACTGAATATGATGGATGGTTATTGTTTTTGGATTAGAGAAAGCAATGGTTCAGCCAAGGTATTTGACCATTTGTTATGATAATAAGGTCATTAGAAGTAGCTAAAATGACATAAGCGATAAATTATAAGCAAAAAAAATCCCCCTATCTAGGACGGATAGGGGGATGGAGAAGCTTCAAAATTATAAAACTAATCAGAGATTAATTAAGCAGCTTTTTCGTTCGCGCCGATAGAGCGGAAAGCGGTTTTTAGATTGCTGTTATGCTCAAGGATTTTCTGTTCGATTTTGGCATAATCATGCTTTAACTTATCATCAACTTCATGCAAACGATCGGCAAACTCTGTTTTCTTAAGCTCGATAGTTTTTGCTTTTAGCGCTTGCCATTCTTCAACAGTCTGCGTAAAGGCATCATATTCAAACTTAATACGGTCTTGGAAGCTCTTCATCGCATGAGGAAGGTCAATACCGCTTACTGCTGCTGTATCGATTTGCTGCTGAGCTTTCTTAAACTGCATTTGTACTTCTGCATGTTTGATAGTCGTATCATCAACAGTACGCAGCTCAGAAGTCAAACCAAGTTTTGATAAACCAGCGATTAACCATTTGGTTGGGTCATATTGCCACCATTTCACGCCATTACGATAGTCGTATTGGAAGAAGTGATGGTAGTTATGATAACCCTCACCCCACGTAAAGATAGCCAAGAAGAAGTTATCACGAGCACTGTTGGTATCCGTATAAGGACGTGTACCAAACATATGACAGAACGAGTTGATGAAGAACGTAAAGTGATGCGTCAATACCAAACGTAGTAGGCCTGCGATAACCAACGTACCCCAAACATCACCAAGCAACCAACCGATAGCGGCAACCATACCAACGTTCATGGCAACTACCCATAGACCGTAGTATTTATGCTGAATCTGTAAAACTCTATCTTTAGTCAAATCAGGAATGTTTTTGTAGTCGAACTTGCCGCTAGGGTAGTTACGTAGCATCCAGCCAATATGACTGAACCAGAATCCACGCTGTGCTGAATACGGATCATCCAAACGATCATCTACATGACGATGGTGAGTACGGTGACCAGAAACCCAATCAAACGCAGAACCCTGTACCGCTAGGGTAGAACCAAGCAATAAAAAGTTTCTAACAATTGGATGCGCTTTATAAGCACGATGCGCCATTAGACGATGGTAACCCGCCGTGATACTGATACCAGTCCATACCATAAAGGCACCAAATACACCCCAAACAGGTGCGCTCACTTGATGAGTGAACAAGTACCACGGCGTAATGATAGCAGCAGCAATCGGCGTCGCCACCAAAATAGTCGCCGGAATCCAGTTAATCGGTGCTTTGGTAAATTCAAACTCGCGCATATCAATGCTTTGCTCTTGCGCAGAAAGATCCGCTTGCTCAGAAGCTTTAGCATAATTGCGTTTTGCAACAGGCTGCTCATCAAGCGCCATTTGCGCTTTTTTCTCATCAAAACGAGTCTTAAAACGCGTTACTTGAGTGCTGGCGGTCTTTACAAGCGTGTCACCAGATTTGATAGCGAAACGTAAGCCTTTAAGCGGTAAGCCAAGTGCTTTTTTTGCAATCATATAATATCCCTAACGGTATTAATTTAAGCCACCATAGTACCTTAAAAAGCGTGTAAAGTGAACACTTATACACTATAAAAATATTGCTAAATAACAATAACTTGTATGGATTATAGAATGTATTGGTCAAAAATACGAGTGACTTATCAGACATGAAGGAGAAGTGTAACAAGGAGGGTAGATATGTAGGAAAGAATGCGTTTATCGAAAAAATGATTAAATATCAAAAAAGTACAGTTAAATCGGTTAAGGTAACAGCAAATGACTTGGAAAATCCGTAATGATGACATCAGTCTGCCATTTGACGAGCTGCTCAATGGTGGGAATATCATTAACCGTCCAAGCACTTACGGGCAATCCATAACGGTGGCTATGCTTGATGATAGCTTGGGTCAAAAGCGGATAATGAATGCCCAGTTGAATACAGCCGAGTTGCAATGCGGTATTGGTCGCGCTTGCCAACGCTTCTGGCGTACGAATGAGCAAGCCGCGAGGCATATGAGATAATAGTTTGTGACGTTGCAAACGGTTGTGTAACTCTACATCGAAGCTCGTCAATACAACTGGTAAGCTGGCAAGAGGTGTATTAATAAATGCCTGCCGAAGCGCTGCAATCAATACTGCATAGTTGGTACGGCTATGCGTCTTAATTTCCAGCTCAATAACGTTAAATCCACTAAGTGCAGGCGCTATGCTTGCCAATGTCATAATGGGTTGGCCAAACTGCAATTGGCATTGAATCTCAGTCAGTTTTAACTGGTCAATACGTGATTGTCGACCGCACATACGCTCTAGATCGTCATCGTGGAATACGATTAAGTGACCGTCAGCGTTTAGTTGTATATCAAACTCTACGCCTGCTAAGCCTCTTGACTTAAGATTTTGAGAGTATTGAAAGCCTGAAAAGGTATTTTCTAACGCTTCACCGCGTGCGCCTCGATGACCTAGTAATAACGTATCTCTAAAATTTATCATATGCACCAATTATCGATGATTTTTATGCCCAATCATATAGCGTCATATCAACGACGTCTAACAAAAACTGCGATGCAATCCGTACTTTTTTGAATATGACTTTTTAAAGTCCAAATCTGCGAATGTTTGTTATGTTTTTGCAACCAAACGCAGGTTTTTTCCACAATGAGGGGCACTATTTGTATATCCATGGGCTACACTAATGACCATTTGATTTAAACACCGTATAATGATGTGGTTTTCATATCTGTAGCAGCTAGCGTTGCGATTTGAATGTTGAACACTGTCAGTCAGTGGCGGTACGAACCTGTAAATTGGGAGTAGAGTTAGTATGAGCGTAGCAAATATAAGTTTGAGCAAGTGGCATAAAGTTGCTGGGATTGGATTGGTATGTGGTTTGGCGCTTGCAGGCTGTGATCGCTCAGATAAAGAAGACACTACTGAGCAGGCAGAGCTAACAGAACAAGAGACGGTCGATGCTGAAAATAGTGTTGCGCCTGCGATCAGTTGTGATGATCCTATGGTGCAAGATCGCCTTAAGTCAGCTCTAAAGAATACGCTCAATCAACAAGCACAGTCATTGGCTGCCAATTATGCAAATGATGCTGAAATCAGTTTAGCAAATGGTGTGGTTAGCGAAAAAACCAATGGTGTTGTCATTGACGTTCAAAACGCTGCGATCTTGCAACAAGCCAATGAGAACGGCATGACCACCTGCCAAGCAAGTGTCGGCATGACGCTACCAAGTGAAGACTTGTATCAAGCCAGTCAGGTACAAGCGGCCAATAATCAGCCAAGTCTACAATCGCGTTTAGCGCAAGACAATATCCGTATCAATAACAATATGCTCGTTGATGACGCGTTCACTTACATCGTCGGTACTCAAGGCGGTCAAGTGCGTACGCGTATTGCAGGTCAGCCTGCTTTGATTACTGTCGTTGCAGATGTGATGGCAGGTTCTGTATTTAAAACTGCAATGGATGAGCAACGCGCCCAACGTGCTGCTGAGCGCCGTGCAACACAGAACAACGATACGACTCAAACAGCGCCAATCCGTCAGCCAAGAACCGTAACGCCAGTTGAGCCAATTCGTCCAACTGAACCTACGCCGCCGCCAACCATCAATAAGCCTGCTGAAAGTCAGAGCAGTTCAACTGCAAACACCCAAGCAGCAGCTGCCGAGCCTAGCAAGCCAGCCACGCCAAAAGCCGTACCTAAAGATGAAACCATTGATATGGTCATCATTGAAGACAACAGCGCGACTTATTAATTTATCATTGTAGTAAGAGATAGCGATATCCAGTAAACCGAATTACTGTCGCTGAATAATAAAAACCCCGCAACAATCATGTCGCGGGGTTTTTTGTGTTTAAGCTATTTATTGTTAAATACTTAGTTTGTATTATTGACTGTCAGTGAACGTTTTCAATGCTTGACTGTCCCACAATACCTCAGAGACTTTTTCTGGGTCTGTACAGAAGCGTGCAGCAACAAATAACCAATCAGATAAGCGATTGATAAAGCTGACAGCAGTACTTCGAATCGCTTGTGGACGCTGCTGCTGCAATATCACAGCTTGACGTTCAGCGCGGCGACATACGCTACGCGCCACGTGTAATTGACTCACCAATATAGAACCTGTCGGCAAAATAAAGTCTTTTAGCGGTGGCAATGTGGCATTCATCATATCTATTTGCTGCTCTAACCATTCAATATGAGTGGCATTAACCCCTTCATACTCTGGCATGGCAAGCTCGCCGCCTATATTGAATAACAAGTGCTGAATGATGACCAAGGCTTCAGAGAACTCTTTCTCTATAGATTGCCCTTTATTGTGCTTTAATTGCGCACGTACCAAGCCAATATGCGAGTTGAGCTCGTCGATGTCACCCATGACGCTAAATAGATCGTCCGCTTTACTAAGGCGGCTGCCATCAGCCATACCAGTGCTGCCATCATCTCCAGTACGTGTGTATATTTTGCTTAAGCGATTGCCCATCTTTACATCCTTAACGGTTTTTATGATTGAATAGCGTTAGTTGCACGCTCATTGTAGTATTTTACGCCTGTTTTCGCTAAGATAATGGGTTACGTTTTATATCACGACGTTTTTTGGTCTGAATTTTTTATTTTCTTGATTTATAGTTACAGTCGTTGGTATGGCTTATTCATACACGGCGGCTGAGATTTCCCATTTCTCTATTTTATTTACGTTACAAGGCTTTTTTACTATGACCACACCACTTGCAGATGCGATGTCCCAACTTGCCATTTACGATTCATTGACTGGCAGCAAGCGTCAGTTTGTACCACTCAAAGCAGGGCAGGTTGGTATGTATGTATGCGGCATGACCGTTTATGACTATTGTCATATTGGTCATGCGCGAGTGATGGTCGGTTTTGATATGGCTGTTCGTTGGTTGGCACGTTTGGGTTACGACGTGAATTACGTACGTAATATCACTGATATCGATGATAAAATCATTGCCCGTGCTGCTGAAAACGGTGAAGAGATTGGTACATTGACGCAGCGTTTTATTGAAGCGATGCATGAAGACGCGACAGCCCTTGGTTGTGAGATGCCAAATGCTGAGCCACGTGCGACCGATCATATCGATGATATGCAGAATATGATTGAGACGTTGGTCACTGGTAACTATGCGTATGCAGGCGACAACGGTGATGTCTATTATGCCGTCGATAGCTTTGACGGTTATGGCAAATTATCTAAGCGCAATCTGGACGATATGCAGGCAGGTTCGCGAGTCGAAGTTGAAAATGATAAACGCAATCCATTTGACTTTGTACTATGGAAAGCGGCAAAACCTGACGAGCCGCAGTGGGCATCACCATGGGGTCAAGGGCGTCCAGGCTGGCATATTGAATGTTCAGCGATGTCGACTAAGTGCTTAGGTAGCACCTTTGATATTCACGGCGGTGGTCATGACTTACAGTTCCCGCATCATGAAAACGAAATCGCCCAATCTGAGGCAGCAACTGGTTGTGAGTATGCACGCAACTGGATGCATGTTGGTTTTATCAATGTCGATGGCGAAAAAATGTCTAAATCATTGGGCAACTTTTTTACCATTCGTGATGTAATGGCAAAGTACTTACCTGAGACGGTGCGTTTTTTCTTATTATCGAGCCATTATCGCAGCCAAGTTAACTTCTCTGATAGCGCCTTAGATGAAGCGCATAATAGCCTAAGCAGATTATACAATGCACTAAAATTGGCTGAGCAGCAAAAAGGACAGTCAATCGCAATAAATGAAGATTTAGTGGCCGAAGCTTACAATAGCGCGGTTGGACAAGACTTCATAAAGGCGATGAATGACGACTTCAATAGCTCGACGGCCATTAGCGTCTTATTTGGATTGGCTCGCGATATCAATAAAGCCATTAAAGCGGAAGACGTCGATACCGCATGGCAATTAGCCCAGCAACTAAAAGCATTGGCTCAGGTATTAAATATTTTACAGCAGCCAGTGCAGCAGTTTTTGCAAGCAATGACTGGTGATCAGGCAGAAGATGGTTTAACGGATGCGGTTATTGATAATTTAATTATCGAACGTGCAGAGTCTAAAGCCAACAAAAACTTTGCTCGTGCTGATGAGATACGTGAGCAACTAAAAGAGGCGGGTATTGAGCTCGAAGACAGCCGTGCTGGCACGACATGGCGCCGCGCTTAAAATAATTTTTGCCGTTTATAGGGTAAGTAGCTACAAATCTCGTAATAAATTAAGTCAGCTTTAGGCTGGCTTTTTTTTGCTTACTGAATTAGGTTAAAGCAGCAGCGATATATTTTTTATACTTTCCTTTTGTAGACTGATGGCTTTGAAAACATGAATACTCTTAAAGACAATCCTATGAACAATCATTGTGCTGTTTTGCGCTCAGATGATAATCATCAATTAGATGTAGAGAAAAGTCGTTTTAAAAGCCATGTGCTGCAAGTATTGTTGGGCTTTTTCATTGTCGCTATAAGTGTGATCTATTCACCTGTTTATGCCGCAAATAGTGAAAATGGACAGAGTACGAGCGAGTCAGAAAAACAAACGCCTAGTAAGCCTGATAGTTTTGCTGAATATGCCACTCAGCAAGTCAATGCGCTTAAAGATGAGAGTGTCAGTATTTCTGGTATTACTGAAGAGATCTTTGATCCTACTGAGCGTAACGCAGTAGAGCAGGCAGGCAGGCTACAAGGTGATACGGCACTGACTGGAGAATACAGTGAGAGCTACTATATACTCGATAAACTAAATGCAGGGTTGCCGCCGTTATCTGAGCCACCTAATTTAGAAACACCGCTTGCAGCCTTAGAGTTTTTTCAATCAGCGTTAATGAAGCAGCAGTATGATTTGGCCGCTTACGCACTAAACATGAATTTGATTGATGAGAAAAGTCAACGTAGCCGTGCACTTGATCTCACAAAGCGACTGGATTTCTTATTGTCCGAAAAAGAACTCTATGTATTCGACGATATGCCAGATCGTCCCGATGGCTTAATTGAACCACCGCTTGGTAATAATAGCAGTGTCATGGGTATTGCTAGACGCTCTATTCAGCTTGGCTATGTTGACTATCGCGAGCGCCGTGTTCCTATTTATTTGCAGCGAGTGCGAGTGGGAGATGAAGCCCCTGTTTGGGTGTTTTCGGCGCAGACAGTAGGCAATATTGATAATCTCTATGAGCAGTATCATCCAGCTGAGTTCGAGCGTTATTTGCCCACTTGGTTAAAGTTAAAGTTTTTTGGAATTGCGTTATGGGAATTCTCAGCGCTCATATTGTTCTTTTTATTAACCATGGGTATGGGTTGGCTACTGAGTAAAGGTACTGCAAAGATCATCAATCATTATATCGATGAAGAAAAATACAGCATGTATGTTGGCAGTACCAACGGTGTCGCAGATTTGGTTAGTAAACTAACAGTACCATTAACTTTTACCATCAGTTTTTCACTGGTTTTTACCTTGGTTTCTGGTGGTTTCCCCTATTTAGATGCAGTCGCCTCATCTACTCGTCCACTTATTTGGATTGGTCTGGTATTTAGTACCATGTGGTTGGGTATTCGTATCATTAACTTTTTTGCCAATCGCTATCAAGACATGCAGATTGAAAATTTGGCTGCAGAGCATTTTGATAAAGAACGTCGCCGCCGTACCTATGTATCGATATTCCGTCGTGTGTTTATTTTCGCGATGATTTTGGGAAGTTTCTGGATAGGTCTTAGTGAATTTGCCAATATGGAAGGCCTTGGCAAGACGTTACTGACTTCAGCGGGTATTGCAGGTGTGGTTATCGGTATTGCAGCACAGCCAATATTAGGGAATATCATCGCTGGTGTGCAGGTAGCAGTGACGCAGCCAGTACGGATTGGCGATAGTGTGATAATGGATGGTAATTTTAGTACGGTTGAAGACCTGCGTTACACGTATGCCGTGCTAAAAACATGGGATGAGCGACGATTGATCGTGCCGATGCGTGAGCTAATCACTGAACGGGTAGAAAACTGGTCGCATACAGAAGTTCATCAGACCTGTCCTGTGTTTTTGTATATCGATTATGGCGCAGATATCGACGCTATCCGAGAGGCATTTATATCGATGGTCAAAGACAATAAGCTTTGGGATAATAAAACGGAACCCGAAATGTATGTGGTTGATGTGACCGAAAATACCATTCAACTGCGCGGCGCTGTTTCATCAGTAGGGCCTATAGAAGCATGGACGCTGGCCTGTGAGATACGGGAGCACATGCTTGGTTATTTGCATGCGCAGCAAAACAAATATCTACCTACAGAGCGCTTTACGTTAACAAAAGGCGACTAGAGATTGGGAATAGCGATGAGCTCTGCGAGCCTGATTAGCTTTAAAAGCGAGCTATGAATGGTTTGAGACATGACTGACATCGATGAAGACGCACTTGTGTAAAATAATCTGACAAATATAGTGTGTCAGTGAGGTGCTTATTTGTTATAATGTGGCGTTATTTTTATAGGATAACTGAGTGGTTGGCGATGAGTCAGCACTGTGTATGCAGCTGCAATGATTGATACGCTTGACCCTGAGCTCCTACCCATCAAAATAACCACCACTAGGGGTCTGTATGTTGCGAATTGTCGATGAAGCCTTAACCTTTGATGACGTTTTATTATTACCAGCCTATTCTGAAGTTCTGCCAAAAACTGCTGATCTGTCTACTCGTTTGACCAAAAACATCACACTTAATCTTCCGTTAATCTCTGCGGCGATGGATACGGTGACTGAGTCTGAAATGGCTATCACTATGGCACAGCTTGGTGGCATGGGTATTTTGCATAAGAGCATGGATATCGAAAAGCAAGCCACCCAAGTACGCCGTGTCAAAAAATTTGAAGCGGGTACCGTCGTTGATCCTATCACCGTACATCCAGAGATGACGATCGGTGAATTGCTGCGTTTGACTCAAGATAACAATATCTCAGGCGTACCTGTAGTCGAAAAAGGCACAGATAACGTTGTGGGTATTGTTACCCATAGAGATTGGCGTTTTGAGACCAATTTGTCATTGCCAGTTAGCCAGATCATGACGCCTAAAGAGCAGCTAGTAACTGTGCATGAAGGTGAAAGCAACGAGAATATCAAAAGACTGTTGCATGAGCACCGCATCGAAAAAGTCATCGTCATTGACGATAATTTCCGCCTGCGTGGTTTGATTACTGTTAATGATTTTGCCAAAGCTGAAAACAATCCAAATGCGTGTAAAGACGAACAAGGTCGCCTACGTGTTGGCGCGGCTGTTGGTACTGGTGCAGACACGCAGGCACGCGTTGAAGCATTAATCGCTGCTGATGTTGACGTTATCGTCGTTGATACTGCGCACGGTCACTCAAAAGGCGTGATCGATAAAGTCTCTTGGATCAAGAAAAACTACCCGCATGTACAAGTAATCGGTGGCAACATCGCAACAGGTGAAGCTGCAATCGCTTTACGTGACGCAGGTGCTGATGCAGTAAAAGTAGGTATCGGCCCTGGTTCTATCTGTACCACGCGTATTATCGCAGGTATCGGTGTACCGCAAATTTCAGCCATTGATAATGTTGCTAGTGCCCTAAAAGACAGCATTCCATTGATTGCTGACGGTGGTATCCGTTACTCAGGTGACATGGCAAAAGCAATCGCTGCTGGTGCATCATGCATCATGGTTGGTTCACTCATGGCTGGTACTGAAGAAGCGCCAGGTGAAGTTGAGCTGTTCCAAGGTCGCTACTATAAAGCCTATCGCGGTATGGGTAGTTTGGGTGCAATGTCAGGATCAAACGGTTCTTCAGACCGCTACTTCCAAGATGCAAAAGACGGCGTAGAGAAGCTAGTACCAGAAGGTATCGAAGGCCGTGTTCCTTATAAAGGACCAGTTGCGGGCATCGTTAATCAGTTGGTTGGTGGCTTACGTTCATCAATGGGTTATACGGGTTCTGCCACGATTGAAGATATGCGTACCAATCCGCAGTTTATCAAAGTAACCTCAGCGGGTATGAAAGAGTCGCATGTGCATGATGTGCAAATCACTAAAGAAGCACCGAACTATCGAGTAAACTAGATCGTTTCGTGAAATACTTCTCTTTTGTAGATTTAAAATGTATTGATGTTAGCTGAGACGTAAGGCTGCAGCGAGCTTAAGATACAAACAGCCAACAATGCTCTGTTATTGTTGGCTGTTTTTTTTGTAAAATACAGAAACAGATTATTACAACAATAGTATTGCCTGCGTATACGTTTGGCCTTTTATTTTTCTGACTTGAGGAACACATAATGAGCTATTTTGGCACTGATGGAATTCGCGGAAAATTTGGTGAATTACCAATTACACCGGATTTTATTTTAAAACTAGGCTACGTCACTGGGCTTGTTCTCATAGAAAAAAATGAAAATCCTACGCGTAAGCCAAGTGTGGTGATTGGTAAAGATACGCGTCTATCAGGCTATGTGATAGAGGGAGCATTACAAGCAGGTTTTAATGCGGCTGGTGTTGATGTTTATATGCTTGGACCACTGCCAACTCCAGCGATTGCGCATCTGACCCGTAGCTTTAATGCAGATGCTGGCGTGGTTATCTCAGCCTCGCACAATCCTTATTATGATAATGGTATCAAGTTTTTCTCAGGTGACGGCAAAAAACTTACTGATGAGATGCAAACTGCAATCAATGATAAATTGACGGCAATTATGAACGACGTTAGTAGTGACGTTGCTATGATGCCTATTCTTGATCCTGCAAATTTAGGTAAGAACAATCGTATTGATGATGCTAAAGGTCGCTATATTGAGTTTTGCAAAGGCAGTTTTCCTTATCAATATGACCTCAGTCATCTGACGGTAGTAGTGGATTGTGCCAATGGTGCAGGCTATAGCGTAGCACCTAGAGTGATGCGCGAGTTGGGTGCCAACGTGATTGCCATCAATAATACGCCAGACGGCATTAATATCAATGCTGAATGTGGTTCTACTCATCCTGAAAGCTTACAAAAGGCTGTGCTTGAGCATGACGCAGATGTCGGTATTGCACTAGATGGTGATGGCGATCGTATTATAATGGTTGATGAGACGGGTAAGCTAGTCGACGGCGATGGTATCTTATATGTACTTGCTACCCAAGGTAAAACTAAAGCTGAAGGTGTTGTCGGCACGCTCATGAGCAATATGGGATTAGAGCTGGCGCTAAAAGATGCAGACATTCAATTTACCCGTGCAAAGGTGGGTGATCGCTATGTGATGCAGGACTTAGAAACTAATGGCTGGATATTGGGCGGTGAGCCATCTGGTCATATTCTCTGTTTAGACAAAAGTCGCACAGGGGACGCTATCATTGCTGGTTTGCAAGTACTGGCAGTCATGCAAGCCAGAGAGCGTGCGCTAAGTGAACTTGTTGAAGGTTTTGAGGTGTTACCGCAAAAACTAGTCAATGTACGTTTGTCTCAAATGCAAGATCCATTTAAACATGAGGAGTTGGTTGCTGCTTTTGATAAAGCACAGGCAACGCTAGAGGGTCGTGGTCGTCTGTTGATACGTCAGTCAGGTACAGAGCCTATGATTCGCGTGATGGTAGAATCAGATGATGAAATAGAATGTGATGTAATGGCTAATGACTTAGCTGATCTTATACAATCGGTACTAGGCTAATAGTATTTGAGGCAATAAGTGGTATTCAAGATAATGACTGATATCTAAATGACTGATATTCAAGACAACAATATTATAGTTTTCAAATAAGGAACTGCCATGAGCATGGACTTTACCGACCAACGCCTCTCATACGAGAAAGGTGAGCTTGACCAACAGTCAGTACCAACGTCACCATTCGAGCTTTTTAAAGCTTGGATGAATGAAGCGCTAGCGCAAAAGGTGCAAGAGCCTTATGCAATGAGTTTGGCGACATGTGGCGCAGACAATAAGCCTAGTGTCCGTATTGTGTTACTACGCGAGATTACTGAGACAGGTATTGTTTTCTATACCAATTACGAAAGCGCGAAGGGGCAGGATATCGCAGAAAACCCTAATGCCGAAGCATTATTCTTCTGGCATGAGCTGGAGCGTCAAGTCCGTATCAGTGGTAGTATCGCTAAAATTGATGCTGATAAATCGGCTGCTTACTTCCAAAAGCGTCCTCATGATAGTCAAGTAGGCGCTTGGGTTAGTCAACCGCAAAGTGGTGAGGTAGCTAATCGTGAAGTCATGGAGCAAACGTTTGAACAGCTTCAAGCAGAGCACCCTGATAACACTAACGTGCCAACGCCAGAGTTTTGGGGTGGGTATGAAATTACGGTTGAAAGTATTGAATTTTGGCAAGGTCGCGCCAATCGGATGCATGACCGAATTGTGTATACGCAGAGTAGCGGCGACGACAATGAAGGTAATACAGGCTGGACAACCAAACGTTTATTACCATAGTTGCTGTAGTTTGAAGCTATAGATTATACAAAACTAAAAAAGCCACTCTAAATCCAAGTTCTTTGGTGTCTAGAGTGGCTTTTTTACGTTAGCTATTTATCTTATCTGACATTATTTTTTATTTAGCTTTTTATTCAACCTTTCATTTAATATTGGTATCGACATCCACTGAGACTGACATGCCAGGGCGTAAGCGTGCCAGCTCAGGCTGGTTTCGTTCTAGGTCGATGCGTACAGGAATACGTTGAGCAATTTTTATGTAGTTACCTGTCGCAGGGTTGGCAGCAGCAGCACTGAACTCGCTACCAGTCGCTGGCGAGATATTACTCACGTGCCCCGTAAATTTGGCACCGCCAAGCGCATCGACATGAATGGTCGCAGGCTCGCCGATTGCCATATTGGCTATTTGAGTTTCCTTAAAGTTTGCAATAATCCAAATGCCTTTTGGCACGATATACATAAGCTGCGTACCAGCGCTGACGTATTGGCCTTCTTTGACACTAACTTGGCTTAGCTGGCCAGATTCAGGTGCAGTGATGATAGTATTGTCTAGATTGATTTGCGCTTGCTTGACGCCTGCTTCAGCATTTTTGATATTTGCGTCCAGCGATGAGCGACTGCCACTGGTCTTTTCACGGTTTTCTTGAGCCGCCTGTAAATTAGCTTCTGCTTGCTGTACCCCTGCTTGTGCTTGAGCCAATTGTGCCTTGATATGAGCAACTTCTGCCTTTGATACCGCACCAATAGCATCTAAACCTTGATAACGGTTGACATCTTCACGCGCGCTTTCTACATTGATTTTGGCACTATACAAATCAGCTCTACGTGCTTCGATTTGTGCTTGGCTGGTTTGCGTATCCTGGTCATTGGTAGAGCGGTTAGTAAGAGCTACCTCAGTATTTGCTTGTGCCTGATCGAGCTGCTGCTGAAAGGTTCGATCGTCAATCTTTATGAGTAAGTCGCCAGCTTTTACGTTGGCGAAGTCTTGCACTGCTACCTTGGTCACATAGCCAGAAACTTGCGGGCTAATAATAGTCGTCTGACCTTTGACAAAAGCATTATTGGTTTGCTGTACCGTTGGGGTGAACGGTGGGAGCTTCCATGCATACAAAATCAATGCCACACCAATGACAATCAATAGAATTAATAAACCTAAGTTTAGATAGGATTTTTTCTTGGGCGACCAACCTGTAGTATCGGGTATTGGCTCTTTTGGTGGCATCGGTGGTTCATTGCTGTCTGTACTGTTTTCTACAACACCTTCTGCTGTCTTAGTTACTGATGGCGAAGAATTTGTAGCAGACTCTTCTTTGCTTATATCGGACGTTATAGGTGTGTCTGTTGCTGGAGCGCCAGTGGACGTCTGAGGTGTTTGATTAAGCTCATTTGGTTTTTCTTGGCTCATGACGTGCTCCTAAATTTTCAATAAATATTAAAATAGACTGGCTATAAATGAATGGGGTGAGACATGATTAATATAATAAGATGAGCTATTTTGACTCACGCATTTTTGCAATAACGGCAAGCTCTTTAGCAAGGGGATTGCGTTTGTGGTAACGGTTATAAAAATAATTGATCAATAAAATAGCTGTAACGAAAGTAGCAAAACTGGCCATCAAAAAGAACAGATCGCTATAAGCGGAGACAGTTGCTTGGCGCTGAATCCCTTGCAACACTTGACTCATTGCAGCCACATTCGCTTGCGCTGCGTCCGTCGTTTGGTTTGACAATACACTACGAGTACCGGCAATTTGAGCGCTGAACGTAGGATCACCCAAGTTCAGTGAGCTGACCATATCTGCATAATGGGCCTGTGTACGAATGGTCGTAAATGCCTGAATAGCCGCTGCACCTGCCAATCCACCAACCGTTTGGGAAATACCAAAGATAACCGAAAAACTAATGATATAAGCAGGCCCACTGGCAATAGCACGCAGAAATCCTTCGAAAACCAAAGGTCCCATAAAATATACCGCGGCAAATGCAATCAAAAACTGACTAATATAAAACATATAAGGAGCGGAGTTGATAGACACCCCAACGTCCATCCAAGAACCCAAAGCAATCAATGCCACTGCAAAAATAACAGGACGGCGCAAGTCCATTGGATTGGTACTAAAAATACTAATCACCAAAGCCAACACACTGGCAGCCATTATGACAGCATAAAAAGTAACTAACTGATCGTTACCATAACCCAAATTAGCAAGTAGGCCTGCAGCACCGACATTTTGCTCAGACAGCAAAATTCGCATGACCGCGCCGGTAATCATAAAAGCAATAATATTGCGGCTACGCATCCAGCGCACTTGTAGCATCGGGTTTTTGCGATGTGTCTCAATCCATAGAGCGACGCCAATTCCAACAATGGCAATCATCAGTGGATAGACGAGCCAAGGTGTCGTCCACCATAAAATCCTACCTTGCACCAAAATTACAGCCAGTGCAGCTAGACCGCTCGCAAAAAAAGCAAAGCTGAGAAAATCGAGTTTCTCAAACACTTTTTCTGTATTGCCTGGTGGTAGCTCCAATATATTAATCAGTCCAAAACAAATCAGTGCCAAACCAAATTGAAATAAAAATAAATTCTCAAGCTGACCGTCGATGGCGAGATAGGGCGAGATGATTCGTGATAATGGAATACCAAACTGCACCAAGCCAAAACCCAATATCAAGCCACTGGTACGCTTGACGGTTGGCATACCTTGCAAACAGTAGAATAAACCTAAAATGGTCATGCCACTTGCGACCATACCACTAAGTCCTCTGGCGACAATTTCTAGATAATAAGGCTCAATTCTTATATTAGGCGTATCTAATAAGTGACTACTGATTAGCCACTGTAGACTCGTGGCGGCTAATAAAAAGAACAGAGTGATTTTACTAAACAGTGACATGCCAAACTGCTGGCGAATTTTGTACAGCAGAACGGTGATACAGGCATTGGTCATATTATAGCTAACAGATATCCAACCACCTTCGGCTGGTGTTAAGCCCAGTTGACCTTGAATTTGAGTAAGATTTGCGACGAGTAGACCGTTTTGGAAGCTAGCAGTGAGACCAACGAAAATTCCAATCAGTAAGTAAAATAATTTACGGCGTGCAGGATGATCAGGGTTGGCAGGAGAGCCCACCATTATCGGTTGTTCGTGGGGCTTAAACTGATATTCGTTACTCATGGACGTACCATAATCTGTATAAGGAAATAGAATGACATAGAACAGATTCCAGACGCAAAATCAGGTCAGTACGATGAATGTTCATAGCTTAAAACGCAGTGAGGCTACTGATATAAATGCTGGTTAAACTTGGAAGATAACCTAAGAAATGCAGGGCATATTTTATCATAACTTTTACAACGCTTTTGTCATCACCGCGTAACTCATCGGCGCTGCTGAATAAAGAGATAGCAGTATTTTATGCAATTCAACGAACATTAAAAAAGCAAAAAATGTGATACGCATAAAAAACAGCTCTATATAGAGCTGTTTTTGTGTATCAAAAAATTGGTCAGTCAATACATAGTATTTTGGTTAATACCGAGGTATCAATTAACACTAAGTACTAATAATACCAAATACTAAATTGATTCATCATATTTTGCTTCTAGCTGCATTGCACGCTGATAGCTATCAAGACTGGCCAGCTTTTCAGCATACTGTTTGATATGCGGATAAGCATCAAGTTTCTGACGCTTAGCAAGAATAATCAAATCGAATGACAGCATAAAGTCGGCACCGCTTAGCTTATCACCTACAATAAACGACTTACCTTCAACGGAGGTATCCAGATACTTAAACAGTCTGGTTTTTTCTGTCTCGATGTAGCCGTTTAAAAACTCATTGTCATTGATGCCTGCTTTGTTAGTAAATAACTCAAGCATTAATGGCAACATGAGCGAGCTTTCTGCAAAATCAATCCACTGTAAATAGTAGCCATAGTCTGAGCTTCCTGTAGCAGGGCGCAGACGCTCTGGCGCAAACCGCTCAATCAATAACTCAGTGATAGCACCTGACTCAGCATAAATCTGTCCATCCATTTCGATAACCGGAGACTTACCGAGTGGATGTACAGCCTTTAGAGAGTCTGGTGCTAAATGAGTCTTGGCATCGCGCTGATGACTAACGACTTCATAAGGAACGCCTAGCTCTTCTAAGAGCCATAGCGTACGTAATGAACGTGATTGATTGAGATGATGTAAGCGAATCATGGTATCGACCTTATTGCGTAGTGGATTTGACTAACCTTTCAGCTTTGCCATTAGGCGCTTAGCAGCTTCTTCTGATGATGCAGGATTTTGACCTGTGATTAGCAGACCATCTTCAACGACAAATGATTCCCAATCAGCTGCTTTTTCGTAGTTACCGCCATTGGCTTTCAATGCGTCTTCTACTAGGAAGGGTACTACGTCTGTTAGGCCAACTGCGTCTTCTTCTGAGTTGGTAAAACCAGTCACTGTTTTGCCTTTTACCAAATACTCGCCATCGACTTTAACGTTTTTAAGTGCTGCAGGAGAATGACAAACAAAAGCAACAGGCTTGTCTTGCTTAACAAAAGTCTCGATCAGATTGATAGAGTTTTTATCTACTGCCAAATCCCACAACGGGCCATGACCACCAGGGTAGAATACTGAATCAAAATCTTCAGCGTTCATGTCAGCAAGCTTTTTGGTGTTAGCCAAATGCTCTTGTGCGTCTTTATCGTCTTTAAAACGAGTGGTATCTTTGGTTTGCGTGTCTTCTGTGTCACTACTAGGATCTAGTGGTGGCTGACCGCCTGCTGGAGAGGCTAGGGTTACATTTACACCGGCGTCAAGAAATGCGTAGTAAGGCGCAGCGAATTCTTCTAGCCAAAAGCCAGTTTTCTTACCAGTATCGCCTAAACGGTCATGAGAAGTTAGTACCATTAAAATGTTCATAATTATCCTTGTTTATTATTTATGTGTTAGTAACTATATAGCCAACAGTCATAAGTTTTCCGTTGCATCATTAGCTGTTTTTACTTAATTAGCCTAAATGCAAATAATGACTGTTAGCATTATTCCTGCTTTGTAAGCAGCTGTCAGTAGTGATATTAGCAATTTATGTTGTTAAGTAGTTATTCACAACGATTGTTAACTGTCAGTAGCTGCTTAACTACTCAATGTTTAACCAGTAACTATTTGACGTCAGACACTTTGATTACAGTCTTACCAAAGTTATCACCGTTTAACATACTGACAAATGCATCTGGGGCATTATCTAGACCGTCAGTAATGTGCTCTTTGGTTTTTACTTCGCCTGACTCTACCCATTTGCTCATGGTTTCTAAGAACTCTGGGAAGTGGTCGCCGTACTCTTCAAAGATAATGAAACCTCTGACAGTTAGGCGTTGGCTTAAGATAAGACCCATCAGCATACCTAGGCGATCTTTGCCATCAGGTAAATCAGTTGCGTTGTACTGCGATACCAGACCACATACTGGAATACGAGCGTGGTCGTTAAGTAATGGCATTACTGCATCAAATACTTTACCGCCAACGTTTTCATAGTAAATGTCGATACCATCTGGACATGCTGCTTTTAATTGCTCAGCGAAGTCGTCAGCTTTGTGATCGATACAGATATCAAAACCAAGCTCATTGACCGCAAAGTCGCATTTCTCTTTACCGCCTGCCACACCGACAGTGCGCAGACCATATTGATTGCCCACTTGACCGACAGTGGCACCGACCGGTCCAGTTGCTGCTGCCACGACTAAAGTCTCGCCTTTTTGTGGTTTACCGATATCAGTCAGACCCATGTAACCGGTGAACCCTGGCATACCTAACACACCTAAACCATAAGAAGGGTTTGCCATGTTTTTATCCAGTTTCAGGACACCTTCGCCATCACTGACGCTGTAGTCCTGCCAGCCGGAATTTGATACGACCAAATCACCGACAGCAAATTTATCGATATTCGACTCGACCACTTGCGCTACGGTACCACCCATGATGACGTCACCGACTTCTAATGGATCTGCATAGCTTTTTGCATCACTCATACGTCCACGCATATATGGATCTAGTGATAGATATACGGTGCGTAGTAGCATCTCGTTATCTTTTGGCGTAGGAACGTCACTAGTCGCCATATCAAAATTGTCAGCAGTAGGTACGCCATTAGGACGGCTAGCCAATTTGATTTGACGGTTTGTTTGTTGGTTCTGTTGTTTGTCGAAGCTCATTGTAGGACTCCTTTATATTTGTTAATTGTCATTATTATAGTAGTGGTAAATGTAGTAGCTACTCAGCATGGAATAGCTACTATTATAAATAGCATAACGATATGTATTTATTGTTACTGTCGCGATTTTTCTTATAATTCTTTTGACAGTTCTTGCTAAAGCGCTTATTAAGACGCTTTGCTAGTTACAGCACGCTGCAGGATACGACGTGATACTTCTAGGTCGTTGGTACCATGTTCACCAAGCTTAACCATGTTATGTACTTCAAGCTGCTTGATGATTGGATCAATCGCTGATTCCGTCAAGTCAACATCTTCTAGGCTAACTGGCAAGCCAAGCTCGCGGAAGAAGTTTTCAGTGTAAACAATAGCAGTTTCGATGATGGCGTCGTCATCTAGGTCAGTATCAGTAATGTTCCATACGTTACGTGCATACTGAAGTAGTTTTTCTTTTTTGCCTTCTTTTAGCTCACGCATGACTGATGGCAATACGATGGTTAGCGTACGTGCATGATCGATAGCGTGTAGTGACGTCAGCTCATGACCAACCATGTGAGTTGTCCAATCTTGTGGTACACCAGTACCGATCAGACCGTTCAATGCCATGGTTGCTGTCCACATAATGTTTTTACGTGTTTCTAGGTTTTCTGGATCTTGCTTAACAACTAGACCTTCATCGATAAGGATTTTAAGCAAGCTTTCAGCAAAGGCATCTTGTACTTTAGCGTTTACTGGGTAAGTCAGATATTGTTCCATTACATGAACAAATGCATCAGCCACACCATTCATCACCTGACGCTCAGGCAAGGTAAGTGTTTTGATTGGATCTAGAATCGAGAATTTAGGGAAGGCAAGTGGGTTACCAAATGGTAGTTTTGCTTGACGCTCACTATAGTTAATCACGCCGCCTGAGTTCATCTCAGAACCTGTGGCTGGGATAGTCAATACAGCACCCAAGTCGACAGCAGAGTCGATGTTTTTGCAATAACCCGTTAAGGCATCCCAAGCTTGGTCACGTGAGACAGTGCCGTCTTCTTCAGTTAACGAAGAAACGAGTGCGACAAATTTACTGCCGTCAATCACAGAACCACCGCCAACTGCTAATAAGAAGTCGATGTTGTGCTCATTAACCATATCAGCGGCTTTTAATAACGTAGTGAATTCTGGGTTGGCTTCGATGCCACCAAATTCAAATACAGTACGGTTACCGCTTGCCGCTAATGCAGTTTTTACTTCGTCTAAAGTACCAGTACGCTGTGCTGAACCACCACCATAAGTAATGAGTACACGCGCATCAGTAGGGACTAGATCTGATAATTGCTCGATTTGACCTTCACCAAAAACGATACGGACTGGGTTGTAGTATTGGAAGTTATTCATAAGATTCCTAATTAGTAATAAAAAGTTTTTAATAAAAACGGTTCAATTAAATGGTTTTGACATGGGATATTGTCTGATATCAATCAATGAATGATAAGCAATGCTCGTATAGACATTCATTCTTAATATTTATGCGCATTGTACACCAATTAGACCAGTCGTCTAGTTATATTTACAAAACTCTCGTATAACTGTCTAAGCCGTATTCAAATGTCTTTAAGAAATTCGTTTAAAAAAGAGAAGGCAATGAAGCACACTGAATAATCAAGCATAGTACTGACAGCTACTATCTATGAGCGTTATGAATATTCAATGTGCCTTAATGGTTACGTTAGAAGTGCAGTCGCTAGAAATCCGAACAGTTGACGATTAGCGTCCCATTTGGGTCGTGGTCATCTGCCAAATTTCTGCTAAAGGGGTATTAGTTTGGCTAATCTTTGCAATCAAGCTTGCGCCAAGCCATGCAAAATACCAACGCTTGGCCATACTCTCAGCCGAGATGTTATCGTGACGAGGGACGGACTCATCGAGCCAGCCAGCTTTGATCTGCTTAGCGAGCCACATGGTCGTCTGCTGATAGCCAGTATCGAGTGCCTTACGCATGGTTTCTGACATATCGGCTACCTCTGCGCTGAGCTTCACTACCAAGCATTTCTCATGGTCACAGCCATTCTGCTGGGTGTCATACCAGTTTTGAAAATAATCATATAGCTTTTGCTGTGCACTGACATCTTGTGCATCGATGACATCCAACCGAGTCTTATATAAGCTAAAGTAATGATTAATAATGGCTTCACCAAAGGCTTCTTTAGAAGCGAAATAATGGTAAAAAGAACCCTTTGGCACACCTGCTGTATCTAAAATTTGCTTTAGACCAACAGCGGTAAAACCTTTTTTGGCGATTAATTGGTAGCCAGTGGCAAGTAAATGAGCTTTAGTATCTGGTGTCGTTGCGTCTGTATTAGACATAAACAGGATTATCTCCCTTAGTAGTTGCTTGTATTAGCGTATGCATTAGATAGTCAGTTAAAACCGTTAGCGTTCATTTGAACGTCACGTTGATGGCGTATTGTAATAGGATATAGTTATATGTGTTACGTTTTATCAACAATATTCACTGACAAAATAGTCTTGTTTTATTAGTAGCTATGGTAGCATTAGACCAGTCGTCTAGCAAGGTAGGTTTTGTTGTTATCCGTTACCGTTAGTATTTACTGCTAAAGATCATTTTTCATTAGAGCTTTTTTTAATTGATGACTATTGATTGATAGCTTGGTAACGATTTCAGACTTACTACCTGCCAGATATTTTCTCATTAAGATATCGCCGACTTAACAATTTTATTTTAATAATCGAAAACCAATACTTAACATAACAAACTAAAAATAAGGATGATTATGTCAACCAATACTACGAGTGCATATAGTGACTTTCATTTACAGTTCATCGCTGGTGAATGGCAAACCGGTAAAGACGATAGCACCAACACCAATACCAATCCATATAACGGTGATACGCTTGTAGAGATCCAGCAAGCGACCAAAGATCAGTTGAACGAAGCCTATGATGCGGCGACCCAAGCTCAAGAAGCATGGGCCAAGCAGACACCAGCAGAGCGCGCCGCAGTGTTGTATAAAGTGGTCAACATACTCGATCAGCGCCAAGAGGAAATCGTTGATTGGCTAATCAAAGAGTCGGGCAGTACTCGTATCAAAGCCATGGTCGAGTTCGGTGCGACGCGCGCGATTACCCTTGAAGCAGCGACATTCCCTAATCGTGTTCATGGTGAGATTCGTCCATCAAATACCCCTGGTAAAGAAAACTTCATTTATCGTGAGCCAATCGGCGTTGTCGCTGTCATTAGCCCATGGAACTTCCCATTACATTTAACGCAGCGCTCAATCGCGCCAGCCTTAGCGCTTGGTAATGCCGTGGTACTCAAGCCTGCTAGCGATACGCCAGTGACAGGTGGTTTGCTATTGGCCAAAGTATTTGAAGAAGCGGGTCTACCAAAAGGCCTGTTAAACGTGGTTGTGGGTTCAGGCAGCGAGATAGGCGATGCAATCGTTGAACACAAAGCGTCAAGTTTTGTGTCATTCACAGGATCAACTTCAGTGGGTAAACACATCGGTGAGCTAGCTAATGGTGGTGAGCATATCAAACAAGTGGCACTTGAGTTAGGTGGAAACAGTCCATTTGTTGTACTCAAGGATGCAGATATTGATCAGGCAGTAAAAGCAGCCGTGTTCGGTAAGTTCTTGCATCAAGGCCAGATTTGTATGGCTATTAACCGAATTATTGTTGAAAATGAAGTGTACGATGAGTTTGTAGAGCGTTTCTTGTCTCATGTTAAAACGTTACAGGTAGGTGATCCTAACGATCAAGGTACTGCTATTGGCCCAATCATCAATGAGAAACAAGTTCAGTCACTTAGAGATAAGATTGATGAGGCACAGAAAGAGGGCGCAAAAATGCTCTTGAGCGGTGAAATCAATGGTCAATTAGTCCCGCCCCATGTCTTTACCGAAGTTACTAGAGAGATGGATATTGCCTATAATGAAATATTTGGACCATTGATAGGCATTATTCGAGCCAAAAATGAAGAGGATGCTTTGTCGATAGCTAATGACTCTATGTATGGTTTATCTAGTGCGGTGTTTACCGCAGACATGCAAAAAGGTTTACGTTTCGCTCGTGGTATCCGAGCAGGTATGACCCATATAAATGATATTCCAGTAAACGATGAAAGTAACGTGGCTTTTGGTGGTGAGAAAAATTCAGGTATCGGCCGTTTCAACGGTGAGTGGGTACTAGAAGAATTCACCAGAACACATTGGATCTCAATGCAAAATGAGCCACGTGAATATCCGTTCTAATTGTCCTAAAATAGAATGCTAATAGCTAGTAAAAAAGACCGCTTTGATAGCGGTCTTTTTTTGTGAGACATTCAGTGTTTTACTGAGAGCGATATATTTGAAAGCTAGTCAATAAGTTATCTGGCATGAAAGCCAAGTAATCCTTCAATTTCTTCCATCGTCATCCGTCTTACCAGTGCTTGCTCTTCTACTGACAAGCGGTTGGTATGTTCTTTTATCATCGTATGAATACTTCGTGATATCTCAGAGGTGGTCGCGTAATACATTTGAGGCTGCTCTTTTGTCAACCTCATCAAAAATCGATTGATAAGTTTACGTTTTTCATCTGATTTATTTTCTTCAGTCGTAGTATTATTTTGAGTCATGGTGTTCTCCTAGAGGTAAGCCATTTAAGCAGTCAGACATATGAGAGTCAATGCTTATAATTGGTTTCTGGGGCTGAGCGCATTGCCTTACAAGTGTTAGGCTCGCATCATAGTTGAATGTTCAATACGCCCTAACTATGTTTTACATCGTATATGATATTTCAAGATTAAAGACTAAATATTAAAAATAATAGATAAGCGCTAAACAGCCAGAAGGATAGGGTATGTCAAATCAAGCAACGAACAACTCAGAGCACAACAATGTCACATTGGTACTGTTTAATAATGACTTGCGGGTAGCGGACAATGCCACTCTATTAAAAGCATCTGAAATCTCCACTGATGGAAAGCTGCTATTGGTTTATGCGTCATCGTTGACAGATATATTAGACGATAAAGACCATTACGACGCCTATCGTTATGAGGCTATGGGTCAAGCCCGCCAGCAGTTTTTGCATGAGAGCCTAGCTGATTTAAATGCGTCACTGATACAGCGTGGTAATAGGTTGCTGTATTTACAGAAAGGCGATGAAGCATTGGACGTCTTTACTCAGTTGAGTGATCTAATAGCGCAGCAACGAGTGACAGATATCTGCATCAGCCAGACGGCAGATTATAATCAAAACAAAGTATATGACTTTCTACAGGCGAAACATCCGCAGATACGTTGGCATATTGAGACAGCGGCTACTTTGTTTGATGAATTACCGCTAAATGATTTGCCCAAAAGCTTTACGCAGTTCCGCAAAAAAATTGAAGCAGATTATGATTTATTGCATGCAGCACAAGACATCGCTATTTGCGCGACGCCAGAGCGATTGGCCCTAATACCTGAGAGTCTGGTGGATAGGTGCGAGTACTTCTTTAAAGCAGGCGAAGATAATGCGCAGGCAATCTCCCAACAAAAACAGCAAGCGCCTAATTTCAAAGGTGGTGAGTCGAACGGGCTAAATCACTTAAATAGTTATTTTAATTCCGACGCGCCAAGTACTTATAAAATCACACGAAACGCGCTTGATGAATGGACGCATTCCACAAAATTTTCTGCTTGGCTGGCTAACGGCTCGTTGTCTGTCAACACCGTATTGAATCGACTGCGCCGTTATGAGCGTGATGTCATCGCAAATGAATCCACTTATTGGATATGGTTTGAGCTGCTTTGGCGTGAATATTTTTATTGGTACGCTGTCACCCATCAGCAAAAATTATTCTGGTTTAAAGGTATTGGTCAGCACACGCCATCAACCCAACTGGATCAGAAAAAATTAGAACAATGGAGAAATGGTGATACAGCATATCCTATTGTCAACGCCTGTATGAACCAATTGCGCACGACAGGTTATATGTCGAATCGGGGGCGACAACTAGTCGCAAGTTGCTTTATTCACGAGCTAGGGCTTGATTGGCGTTACGGTGCAGCTTACTTTGAGCAACAACTTATCGACTACGATGTCGCTAGTAATTGGGGCAATTGGCAGTATCTGGCAGGCGTCGGCGCTGACCCAAGAGGATGCAGACAGTTTAATCTCGACAAGCAAACTCAGCAATACGATCCAAACGGTGAGTTTATCCGTGAGTGGCAAGGAAACACTCAAAAGAGCGATTAATGTATGTTGAAAACTCCCACTCAACAGATGATAGCCATTATTAGACTAATTATAAGATAGGTTTAAACAATGAAAAAGCCCAGTCCTTATCTCACTTTTGCAGGTGCTATTCCGTTTGTCGCCTGTGCATTTTTATTGATAGTAGACGTTGTTACCGTGCCTATGCTTGGTTCAGTAATCGATGTATTAAGTGCTTATGGGCTAGTGATTGCATCATTTATGGCAGGCGCACATTGGGGCAATCATTTAGATTTAGCTGATGACAATAAGTGGGCAGTTAGGCTTCCACTGTATAGCAATGTCATTGCGCTTGGCCTTTGGCTTGGGTTTTTAATCTTATCAGCCAGTAGCTTTATTTGGCTACTGGTTGTCGGTTTTATAAGTCTATTGGTTATTGATTATAGTCTGCATCGCGCGCAGATTATTAGCGATGTATATTTTAAAATTAGACAATATGTAACGGCGATAGTCGTCGTATCGTTAGTCGTTACGGCATTACAGTTGTAAGTGGTATTGACTAAGTCATGGCTAAATAATAGCTAAAGAACAGCCAGATTGCTTTCTCTATTTTTATATAGTCAAATCCATATAAATCCGCTACATCGTCATCCTCGCTAAGCATACTAATGTATAACTTGCGCTCGGTTTCCTTGTATCGAAATTATTTGAATTTAACTATACTTGAGATTTTGCTTCTAGAGATTTCCGTAGGCGCTGCACTTTAATGGATAGAATATTTCAATAATCAGACTAAAGATTTATAAAGTTCATTTAAAATGAATGTTATAATTAAAGCCATCTATATTCTTTAAGAAGATGGCTATGCACTCTATCAAGTTACCTAGCAAACCACCAAGATCTCCGCATCCTATCCTTAATTTGAGCTTTCGCATATTTTTTAGTGCTGCTGCGCTATTTTCCGTAGTAACGATGTTGCTATGGGCGTTTGTGTTTACTGGTCACACGGATATCGATGCACAGGTTTTGAACCCGTTATACTGGCATAGCCATGAAATGGTGTATGGTTATGCCTTGGCAGTGGTAGCCGGGTTTTTGCTAACCGCGGTCAAAACATGGACAGGGGTTATGATGCCGCATGGCTATAAGTTGCTAGGTATCTTTGTCTGTTGGTTGCTGGCACGTCTGAGCTGGTTAGGTTTTGGGCTTGGCATAACGCTCATAGATCATAGTATATCTTGGCTATATATAGCAGCCCTTTTTGATGTAGTATTTGTCGCCTCGATGGCATATGTAATATGTCGAGCGGTATGGCAAGTTAAACAATATAAGCAAATGGGTATCTTGGCAAAACTGGCCCTGCTGACATTTGGCAACGGACTTTGCTATTGGGGAATTATCAATGCTGATATGAACACAACCAAGATAGGCATTTATAGTGGGTTCTATTTGATTATCGGGCTGGTTCTGACAATTGGCCGACGTGTGGTGCCATTTTTTATTGAACGTGGTCTTAGTATAGATATGGAAACGTCAGAACCCATTAAACTACGTAATAGTAAGACACAAGATATCGCAAGCTTAGGATTTTTCTTCGCCTTTTTTATTAGTGATGTATTTTATCCAAACCAGTATCCCTTGACGGTTACCGCGCTCGGTGTAGCAGTGATTAATATTGTACGTCTGATAGGGTGGTATCATCACGGTATTTGGCAGAAACCATTACTTTGGTCGTTGTATATTGCGTTTTTAGGCATGTGTTTGAGTTTTTTACTATACGCATTACAACCTTGGCTCGGTTATCCGCACAGCATCGCTATGCATGGACTAGCGATTTCTGGTGTTGGTATGATGACGTTAGCCATGATGACTAGAGTATCTTTGGGACATACGGGTCGCAGCATTCATCAACCGTCAAAAACGGTAAACGTTATGTATGGCTTGATGGTATTGGTATTTATCAGTCGTGTACTACTACCGCTAGTAGATATGAGTCATTACCTAATATGGATTATGGTGGCGCAAAGTGCTTGGATAGCGTGTTTTGTGCTATTTTGCATCAGTTATCTGCCAATGCTGGCACGTCCTCGGCCTGATGGTTTATTTGGTTAAAGCAGGCTAACGATCCTGTTTACAAATGCTATGTCCAAATGTTATTACCAAAAATGCGACTTACTTTGTCTAGGGCGTGTCCTCAATTCGAACGAGTGTCCTTTAAATGGGCTAAAAATAGCTAAATTTTGCCAAACATCGTCAAATAGTTGGTCAATATCTCGATATTATCTGCACTATTTTTCTCGTTTGACGGCAATTTATCTCATTTTTATCACCATTTTTAAAATGAGGACACGCCCTAGCTTAATATATAAAATTTATAAAAATAGGAGCGCAAATGAATGCGACTGACCAATTATAGTGACTACGCGCTACGCTCATTGATTTATTTGGCTGTGAGACCAGATCCATCACTATTGGCTAATATTAGCGATATTGCTGACAGCTATGGCATTTCTAAAAGTCATTTGACCAAGATTATTCATCAGCTGGGTCAGCTGGGTTATATAGAAAGTGTGCGCGGCAAAAACGGTGGCATACGATTGGCACGTGCACCTAAAGATATAAATTTGGGCGTATTGATCAAACAGATAGAGCCTGATTTTAATTTGGTTGAGTGCTTTGCCGTACCAGTGTCTCATAATGATAGTGAGCAGGGCGATCATCAGACGGATTTACCAGTGACATTCATTGAGGAAGAAAAGAATAAATCACTAGGCTGTGTGATTAGTCCAGCCTGCCAGCTAAAAAGCGTGTTTTTTGAAGCACTCACCGCATTTATCAATGTGCTTGAGCGTTATACATTAGCAGATATTCTGAACAACGAAGATGAGCTTGCGACATTGCTGTTTCGGTAACAGCTTCGATAATAGTGTTGATATGATTATGATCAGCTCACAAAAATGGGTCGCTACACTAGTAAATACAGTAATAGCGACCCATTTTTATATCTATAAAAAATATATGTCTAAGGTGTGAGAAATTAGGCGTTTTCTAGTTTTGGACGTGCTTTCTCAACGGCTTTCACCAGAGCTTTCTCAAACCCACCTTTTTTGAACTGAACAAGATAAGAATGCGCAGCGCAGAAATTGCGTACGTCACGCCATTCATGAGCCAAATTGGTCGCCCAGTCGCAGTATTGCGCGCCAGCGTTTGGTTCGTTTTTCAGTGCTTTTTTGGTCGTGGGGTGCAATATCAGCTCAGGCAATACAGCTTCTAATAACTTAATTGGTGGACTCATAAAAGTATCATCTACATGCAAGCTTTGACTAGCAGGATGATAAGCCAATAAAGAACCTGCATGGATCATCTCATTGGGCGAGATATAATAAATGCCCTCTGACATTGAAAACTTAAGCTCAGGATAGCGTGCAGCGACTGCGTCACTTTCTACCAAGTCATCTGCCCAATCGATTTCTGGTACTTTTTTATGGTGACGACTACTGCCATAAAATGTCGCTTGCGGGAAGTCTTTGGCCATTTGAGCACAGCTGACTGTATGAAACGGATGTACGTTCAGCACCGCTTCGACATCTTGACCATTGTTAGTGAGTGCCATAACCTCATCTCGAACATCACCCGTTAGGGCGTAACTGTCCAAAAAGATAAATTTCCCTGATGGTAGCTTGACCAACGAGCATTGAGTGCCGATATTTAGCACGCCACCGAGACGGAATGTTCCGCGTATGTTCCAAAATCCTGCGCCTAAATCATGAATGTGATCAGTCATTTATAAATTTCCTCGTCTAGTAAATGAAATAAAATATGTAAACAAAACCAAGCTACTTTTTCACTGTAAACTTCATCTTTCGAGCTGTTTTAATGGTATGTGTTCTAACTCTTTACGCCTTTATGTTTGTTTTTAAGCTTTCCCAAGCTCAGGGCGAGCCAGATCAATCGCTGAGATAAGTGCTGTCTCAAATTGACCTTTATCAAATATAACCAATCCCGAATGCGCACCGCAAAAATTTCGACCATCACGCCACTCGCTTGCCAGCTCTACTGCCCAATCACAATAATGCTTAGCTGCATTTGGCTCATCTTTGAGCGCTTTTTTGGTAGTAGGGTGTAAGCCTAGGTTAGGCTGCACGGCATTTATTAACTTGGAAGGGGGTATCTCAAAGGTATCATCGACATAAATGCTTTGGCTGGCAGGATGATAGACCAATAATGAGCTGGCATGAACTGTCTCGTCAGGTGAGATGTAATGAATGCCTTGAGGTATAGAGAATTTGAGTTCAGGGTAGCGCACAGCAACGGCATCGCTTTCTACCAAATCATTTGCCCAATTGACTTCAGGTACCTGCTCTGGATGTCGGCTACTCCCATAGAATATTGCTTGCGGAAAATCTTCTGCCATTTGAGCACAGTGTACTGTATGAAACGGATGAACATTGAGGACGGCTTCGACATTTTGACCATCATTGGTCAATGCCATGACTTGCTGACGCACATCACCAGTTAATGTATAGCTATCTAAAAAGATAAATCGCTCTGATGATAGTCTTATGAGCGCACATTGGACACCGATATCAAGGATACCGTTTTTGATAAATGATCCTCGAATACTCCAAAATCCTGCACCTAAATCATACATTTCATCAGTCATCAACATTGCTCCTTAATCGTTCATTTATTCAATCGTTTTACTTGTTTGTAGCACCCTATAGTCGGTTCAATATAATTTGGATACAAGGAAGGCGAGTGAAAGTACTACAAGTTGTAGACTAAGCGAGCCTGACACCGTATCCAATCTATAAAGGATTGACTATATGATTATTAATTTTTATGGCAGTAAAGTCTGTAAGAAAAAAGATAGAAGCAATGTAAATGTGTAAAAATAAAAAAGAGTTGTTATTCAAATGTCATCATTAACAGTGAAAGCTGTTCTTCCTTTCGTAAGTAGATTAAAAAATAGCTTATAAACAGTCTTTGTAATCATAGGCTGAGATACGAGTATCGTCTTTGTAGCTGTCATTGCCACATAAGAATTTATCGAAACGGGTATCACCATTAATATAACGCTGCATCCATGCGATAGCAGGCTTGCTCAATAGCTTTTCGTTAAAACGATGACTGGCACAGAAATGACTGCCGTTGTTAATCTCGACCTTCATTTTTGGACCGTCAGCTTTTTGATAAAAAGTATTGGTATATTTTTTATTCGGGGCGATACGGTCATTTTCACAAGCGATGAATAGAGTAGGCGTATCCATCGTACCATAGCTCGTATCGTGATAGGGCGTTTGTGCAATGATGGCTTGCACCGTACTGCGCTCAGTTGCCAATCGTAGCGCACCGCCGCCGCCCATTGACCAGCCAATCGCGCCCAAACGATTTGGATCGATCATATGACCCACTGTTTTATCAGCGAGGAGATGATCGAGAGCCGCGCTCAATTGTTCAGCACGGCTATCTGGATTATCGTAAATAGAGCTAGTATTGATAGTAATAACGACAAATCCCCAAGAGGCCAAACGCGGTCCCCACCATTTGATAGAAGACTCATAAGACACGTAACCTGGCACCACCGCGATACCACCTAGCAGACCACAGTTAGCAGCATCCGTTGGATAATGTATGGTACCGCCACCAAAGCCATTGGCTGATTGGCGACTCACGTGCTTGGTACTGACAGAAAACGGACCGTTATCGCGTGTTTTAGTGAGCTCAGTAGCAGTGATAGCATCATCCTTTATACAGTCTACTGCCGCTAGTGAGTTTGTAGCGTCGAGTGTTGATCCAACTGGACTGAGATCTTTAACGCTAGTCTCGGACACAGTTATTTCTGCTACAGCCATCGTAGAGAAAACCAATGTACTCATCACAATAATAAGTTTTGAAAGCACCATATTTTTCATCATAGTAAATTGTATTTTAAAAGGTTGTGTGGTCTTGCACGTCTCTAGGCTAAAAAAGATAGACGTAGGTAGTGATTGTTAACTGTCAATGCTATCAATCGTTAAAGCAGTTAAATGATTAACAAGTGTGTCAATAGTATCTAACCATACTATCCTGTATATGCGCTAAACGTAACGTTGATCATGACCTCGTGAGTCGAAAACTGTCTTCACCGTCTCAAGTCGAAATGTGATTCCTAGCCAAGTTTTCCTACATTAATCTCTAGCTCAAATAAAGAATCTATCAAGCGTTAATAACACTTTTAAACCTGAGTATATTAGTGAATGTGCTACCATAATTTACTTGTCATTATGATGAGCATTTATCGTTTAATAACGGTACTTTTGCTTATACATTTAGCATAAATCACCGTTATTCCTCTCTACCATCCACGCCAGTGACGGTTATCATTTACAGTCATGGTATAACCAATATAGTCAGATCCCCTGTGAATAATTCTAAAGATCAGATCCAAGATATAACAGCTGTGCCACCAGTCACCTCCAATCATTCAACGTCGTGGATATTGAAGCTCACAATTGGCCTGATAGGTATGTTTGCTTTTTTGCAAGTGTACTCTATTCAGGCGGTGCTACCAGTCATGATGGTGGACTTTGCTGCGACCGAAGTACAGGCTGGTATGATCGTTGGTGCTACTGTGTTGGCCATTGCGATTATGTCACCATTTCTGGGTATGCTCTCAGATGCAGTCGGGCGCAAGTCGTTTATCGTTGGCGCTTTATTGTTTTTAGCGATACCAACAGCGCTCATTGCCCAGAGCTCGAGCATTGAATGGGTCGGCATTTGGCGTTTTATGCAAGGACTGTCGGTGCCGGGTATTACGGTGGTGACAATTGCCTATATCGGTGAGGAGTTTGAGGGCCGGGCGATGACTGAGCTGATGTCCTTTTATGTGTCAGGATGCGTGCTTGGCGGCTTTATGGGTCGGTTCTTGTTGGGTCATTTACATGAGCTGATTGGCTGGCGTCATGGCTACTATGTGATGACGGCGATGACGCTACTGGGGGCAATATGGGTTGGCAAGATGCTACCATCGTCTCGTCACTTTGTGGCTAATCCTAATTTTCGCTCAGCGATACAGACGCTAGGTGAGCATGTCACCAACCGCTATGTGGTGACAGCTTGTCTGCTTGGCGCTTGCGTGCTGTTCTCCCTTGTAGGCTGCTTCACTTTTATCAATTTACATTTGGCAGATAAGCCTTATGAGCTTGGTACTGGTGCGCTCGCCAATATTTTTGCAGTATATTTGCTTGGTGTTATTATCACGCCATTATCTACGACATTGCTACGCCGATTTGGATCGGCGCGTACCGTACGGGTGGCTATCGTCGTATCTATGGCCGGAGTATTATTGACTTTGGTCACGCCATTATGGGGGGTGATTATAGGACTGGCCATTATGTCGTCTGGTGTATTTATCACGCAGTCGGCGACCATCAGCTACATAGCTGTCAATGTCAAAAAAGGCCGCTCATTAGCATCGGGTCTATATTATATGGGCTACTATACAGGCGGTACGCTAGGGGCCTGGCTGGGTGGCATAGCTTATGCGCGAGGGCAGTGGTCTCTTACCGTATGGTTGTTATTGTTTGTGCAGGTACTGGCGTTATTAATAGCCAGCTTTGGGATGATTAAAACCACAGTACGTACAAAGTGATTGGCTGTCTTATGTAGCATAGGTCTGGTCGGCCATCTTGTGATACTTAATGTAAGACCGCTTTACACAGCGTCGCTTTTTTCTTACTATCAATAACGATGTTATTATAAAAATTAAAATGGTTAGCGCAGTAGGTTTTATGCTGCTATTAACTTGATTGTTATTATTATTGTTATTTACCCCTTATAAGTACGACAAACAAGGAAGTCAAATCTATGTCAAACATTTACCACAGTGCACCATCTGCCTACGATTATCCATTACTGGTCAAGCAGCTATTAAGCCGTGCAAAAACGGTATCGCAAGATCAAGAGATTGTGTATGCGGACAAAAAGCGCCTGACTTATAAAGAGTTGTTTGAGCGGATCAATCGCCTGGCCAATGTATTGGCAGACTTAAAGCTTGATGCAGGTGATGTGGTTGCCGTGATGGATTGGGACAGTCATCGCTATCTTGAGTCTTATTTTGCCGTGCCAATGTCAGAGTATGTTTTACAGACCGTCAATATCCGTCTATCGCCTGAGAAAATTCTTTATACCATCAACCATGCCAAGCCCAAAGTACTCATGCTCAATTCTGAGTTTGCGCCATTGGTTAAAGACTATCAGTTTGAAAATTCAAGTATTGAGCATATTATCTGGCTTGATGATAACGGTGTCACTGCTGAAGGTATCTTTGGTAGCAATCAAAGCCGTGTCACAGGCGAGTATGAAGCGCTATTAGAAGCTGCCAATAGCGAATTTGATTTCCCAGATTTTGATGAAAATACCATTGCGACGACCTTTTATACGTCAGGCACGACAGGTGATCCAAAAGGGGTTTTCTTTAGCCATCGTCAGCTAGTGCTACATACCCTAGCAGAAGCGGCAACTTTGGGTATGTTGCCTGATAAGCAAGGCGTAAGCTATGGTGATGTCTATATGCCGATGACGCCAATGTTCCATGTACATGCGTGGGGTTTTCCATTTACAGCAACGATGGTAGGTCTAAAGCAAGTCTATCCAGGTCGCTATGCGCCTGATACGTTGATGGATTTGATCGTCAATGAAAAGGTCAGTATCACACATTGTGTACCAACAATTTTGCAAATGGTACTCAAAGAAGCGCAAGATCGCGACGCCAGCTTTAATGGTCTAAAGATGATTATTGGTGGCTCACGATTGACAGAAGGTCTAGCCAAGACGGCCATGGCACAAGGTATCGAAGTCTATACAGGCTATGGTATGTCAGAGACTGCACCGCTCATCAGTTTGACCCACTTTAGCTTAGATGAGTCAGCAATGACGGAAGAAGAGGATATTGAACGTCGCTGCATGACAGGTCAACCAGTGCTTATGGTCGATGCCCAAATATGGGGTGAAGGCAATAAGTCAGTGGGAACTGGGCCAGAAAATACAGGCGAGCTGGTATTGCGTGCGCCTTGGTTGACCCAAAGCTATCTTAAAAATGACGATGCTGGCAAAGAGCTATGGGAAAATGGTTACATGCATACTCAAGATATCGCCTACATACGTCCTGATGGCTATATCAAAATCACCGATCGCTTAAAGGATGTGATCAAATCAGGTGGTGAGTGGATTTCATCACTAGAGATTGAGACCATTTTATCACTACATCCGTCAGTGGCTGATGTGTCAGTGATTGGGGTGCGTGATAAGCAATGGGGTGAGCGTCCGTTGGCTTTGGTGGTGCTAAAGCCCGATGCTAAGGAGACCAGTGCTGATGATATCAAAGCGATTGCAGAAAAAGCGGTAGAGCGCGGTATCATTCCTAAATATGGCGTACCAAGCCAGTTTAAATTCGTTGATGAGTTACCGAAAACTTCCGTTGGCAAACATGACAAAAAAGTCATGCGTGAGATGTATGCCAATCAAACTGAGATTTAGTATTAGTTAAATGTTCAAATATTTGTATTCGTCAAAATGTAGTGCGTATTACACGCTTAATAGTTGACCTTTCCGATAGGCTCTGCTACATTTTAAACCGATACGATATGTATCGGTTTTTAATTCTGGCAAGGATGACCAGTATCTACTAAGACATGGTTTTTTATAGTTGAAGCATTTTAGAGTTGGTATTAGCCAGTTGCACGCAGACAGAGCGTCGCGCGAGGTGAATACCGTTACAACTTATTGAGTGCCTTGACTATAAAATACTATTGCCTCATTTCTCGTTTATGCTAAGGACAGCTACTATGAGCGACCATTTCCAATCCCCAGTTTCTACCCAAACGACAGACACGCCAAACTTCGCTGATATTTATCATGAGTCTATTACGGATCGAGAGCAGTTTTGGGCTGAGCAGGCGAAGCGTATCTATTGGCATAAAGAGCCTGAGCAAATTATAGATGACAGTAATCTGCCTTTTGCCAAATGGTTTGTCGGTGGTGAGACCAACCTTTGTTACAACTGTGTCGATCGTCATCTGGCAGACCGTGCAGAGCAAGATGCTTTTGTGTGGGTGTCATCAGAGATTAATCAAGAATTGATAGAAACCTTTCCAGCGGTCGTTGATTCGTTTAAAGATTTGGGTAACAACGTTGAGTTTTATACAGACTATACCAAGCGCCGCCTGACTTATAATGACTTGTATAAAGAAGTTAATTATTTTGCCGATGTGCTACAGCGTCACGGTATTGGCGAGGGTGACCGTGTCATTATCTATATGCCGATGATATTAGAAGCGGCTTACGCTATGCTGGCTTGTGCTCGTATTGGTGCCGTCCATTCAGTCGTATTTGGCGGATTTGCCGCCCATAACTTGGCTATCCGTATGGACGATGCCGAGGCCAAAATGGTCATTACGGTAGATGCAGGGCTACGCGGTGGTAAGGTCGTCAATTATAAAAACCTAGTCAATCAAGGCGTCGAGCAAGCGACTGTCAAGCCAGAGCATGTGCTGGTAGTCAATCGCGGTATATTGCCATTTGAAACAAAAGACATCGATGTTGATTATGCGACCGAGCGTCGTCATAGCTGTGAGGCCAATGCAGTCGTAGAGCCAGTTTGGCTTGAGTCCAATACCCCGTCCTATCTGCTTTATACTTCTGGTACGACCGGCACACCAAAAGGGGTGCAACGCGATACGGGTGGTCATGCCGTCGCGCTGACGACGTCGATAGATTATGTCTATGACGGCAAGGCTGGCGAGACGTTTTGGGCGATATCTGATATTGGTTGGGCCGTCGGGCATTCTTATACGATCTATGCGCCGTTATTGGCGGGTATGACCAGTATTATGTATGAGGGCTTGCCGCATATGCCAAACCCTGGTATTTGGTGGCGTATTGTTGAAGCTAACAAAGTTAATATTTTATTCACCGCACCCACAGGCGTGCGCATGCTCAAAAAACAAGACGAAAGCTGGATGACGCGTTACGATGTCTCCAGTGTGAAGTCATTCTTTTTGGCAGGTGAACCGCTTGATGAATCGACGGCTAGTTGGTTGACTCAGCACTTAGGCGTGCCAATTTTAGATCACTATTGGCAAACAGAGTCTGGTTGGCCAATTCTCAGCCATACGCCAAAGTTCAATCATAAGCCGCACAAGCAAGGGTCACCTGGTTACCCGATGTATGGTTATGAGGCGCATGTTATCAATGAGGAAACGGGCGATCCTTGTCAAGCTGGCGAAAAAGGATTGCTTGCAATTAAAGCACCATTACCGCCTGGCTGTCTTACCACGGTATGGCGTAACGACGAGCGCTTTATCAGCAGCTACTTTGGTCTGTTTGATGGTCAGCAGTACTCAACCTCGGACTATGCAGTGACAGATGAAGAGGGTTATTTCTACATCTTAGGGCGTACCGATGATGTGATTAACGTCGCAGGACATCGTATAGGCACACAAGAGATTGAAGAGGCAATCAGTACACATCCAGAGATGGCAGAGTGTGCCGTAGTGGGTATTCAAGACGAGCTAAAAGGTGAGCTACCTATTGCGTTCTGCGTCCTAAAAGATCAGACGCAAATTGAAACCACCGAAAACCGTTTCCGTATCGAGCAGCAAGTGATAGGCGCTGTCGTCAAATCTTTGGGCGGTATTGCGCGACCAGCCGCTATCTACTTTCCGCAGGCACTGCCAAAAACCCGCTCTGGAAAAATCTTACGTCGCTCAATTCGTGCTCTGGCAGAAAACCAACCGACAGGAGATATGTCAACGCTTGATAACCCAACTGCTATCGATGCGATCAAGCAGGCGATGAAAGATTATTGATTGGTATAAATTAGCTTCATACAAAAATAGTGATGTTGTTCATCGCGTATCAAATTCAGGTTAACTTCGCAAAGCTCATGAGTCATCATGGGCTTTTTCGTTTTTTTTATTTAAGCAATTTTTATAGGAACACGTGCTATTAAAATAAACTTAGATATAATTTCGATAAAGCGCTTGACCGTAAAAATGGTTTATTGTTATAGTCAATAACGATACAAAATAAATCATTTTAAAATTCAGTTTTTAATAATGTTTTATAGATAAATACCCATCGCTTTTATTTTTCTAATAAATATCTAGGTGCCGTCACACGGTAGTCTCGCAAAAAAGATAAGGATATCTTATGCACCACGTTCAACAGCTCATCAATGGTCAGTTCGTACAATCTAACACCGACGAATGGATTGATATCACTGATCCAGCGACGCAAGAAGTCATCGCAAAAGTTCCGCAAACCACCAATGATGAGATTAACCAAGCTGTCGCCGCTGCACAGACTGCGTTTGAGACATGGCGCAAAACGCCAATTACCATGCGTGCGCGTATCTTTTTAAAGTATCAATCTCTTATTCGCGATCACATGGATGAGTTGGCAGAAATCTTGACCGCAGAGCAAGGCAAGACGATTGC
Source organism: Psychrobacter sp. P11G3 (assembly GCF_001435845.1). Lineage (NCBI taxonomy): Bacteria > Pseudomonadati > Pseudomonadota > Gammaproteobacteria > Moraxellales > Moraxellaceae > Psychrobacter > Psychrobacter sp. P11G3. Next base: position 1,980,205 of record NZ_CM003596.1, on the reverse strand, counting down.
TGATGCACGCGGTGATGTGTTCCGCGGTTTAGAAGTAGTAGAGCATGCCGCTGGTATTGCCAATCTGCAAATCGGCGACTTTGTAGAAAACGTAGCGTCAGGTGTCGATACTTATAGTATTTGGCAGCCACTCGGTGTTTGCGCTGGTATCACACCATTTAACTTTCCAGCGATGATTCCGCTATGGATGTTCCCAATGGCGATTGCTACAGGCAACACATTCATCCTAAAACCTTCTGAACAAGATCCAATGGTGACTATGCGTTTGGTAGAGCTAGCGATTGAAGCTGGCGTACCAGAAGGCGTTCTTAACGTCGTACATGGTGGCAAAGCAACCGTCGATGCTATCTGCGACCATCCAGATATCAAAGCCGTCTCTTTCGTCGGTTCTACTCATGTAGGCAAACATGTCTATGAGCGTGCCAGCCAATCAGGTAAACGTGCACAGTGCATGATGGGCGCAAAAAACCATGGCGTTATCCTGCCTGATGCTAACAAAGAACAAACGCTCAATCAGTTAGCAGGCGCAGCATTTGGTGCAGCGGGTCAACGCTGTATGGCGCTATCGGTCGTCGTACTAGTAGGCGCAGCTGGTGAGTGGATTGATGAGATTAAAGCAAAAGCAGAAAGCTTAGTCGTCTCAGCTGGCAAAAATGATAAGGATTTGGGACCACTGATTTCGCCTGCTGCAAAGGCCCGTGTCGAGCATTTGATTGGAACTGGGGTGGAAGAAGGCGCGAGCTTGATTTTAGATGGTCGTGGCATTACCGTTGAAGGGTTCGAGAAAGGTAACTTTGTAGGCCCGACGATCTTTGATAATGTCACAAGCGATATGCAAATTTATCAACAAGAAATCTTTGGCCCAGTACTATGTATCATGCGTGCTAATAGCTTAGATGAAGCGATTGAACTACTGAATGCCAACCCACATGGCAATGGCACAGCGATATTTACTCAGTCAGGGGCGGCTGCACATAAATTCCAGCAAGACATTCAAGTAGGTCAAATCGGTATTAACTTGCCAATACCTGTGCCCCTACCAATGTTCTCATTCTCAGGCTCACGTGGTAGTAAGCTTGGTGACCTAGGGCCTTATGGCAAGCAAGCCGTCCAGTTTTATACTCAGACAAAGACAGTGACTGCGCGTTGGTTTGATGATGAAGCGAGCCGCGGTGTTAATACAACGATTTCAATTTAGTCGTCAGCCCACTGTATTTTCAGTATGACATTTTGTATTTACGGTATGACGATAATGCGACTTGCGGTACTATTAAACGCAATTTTATTATCGTTATGCCGCTATCATGTCGCGCTAATGTCTTATAAAATCTCTGACCAACATTTTCATTAGCGCTTTTATTAACGTTTATCTGAGATTCAAGCCCTATATTTGATCTATAAGAACAAGGATGACCCTATGGATTTTTCATTGACCGATGACCAAGTCGCCTTTCGCCAAACGGCTCGTCAGTTTGCGCAAAAAGAGCTAAAGCCAAATGCTGCTGAATGGGATCGCAACTCGCATTTCCCAATAGATGTTATTAAAAAATCTGGTGAGCTTGGCTTTTTAGGGCTATACACCAATCCAGAATATGACGGCTTGGGCCTACCAAGACTAGACTCAGCGATGGTATTCGAAGAGCTTGCATGGGGCGATACGGCTGTAGCAGCGTATATGAGTATTCATAACATGGCCGCATGGATGATTGGTGAATATGGCAGCGATACGCTATGCAAAAAATATCTACCTAACATGGTCAGCGGTGAGTGGCTTGGCAGCTATTGTCTAACAGAACCCAATGCAGGGTCTGATGCAGCCTCCTTACGTACCAAAGCGGAGAAGCAAGGCGAGCATTATGTACTGAATGGTGAAAAAACCTTTATTTCTGGCGCAGGCTCAACCGATGTATTGGTAGTGATGGCGCGTACTGGTGGTGCTGGGCCAAAAGGCGTGTCAGCGTTCGTCGTAGACGCCAATAGTGCTGGTATCGAATATGGCAAAAACGAGCACAAAATGGGCTGGAAAGCACAGCCGACACGGACAATCAGTTTTAAAGACGTAAAAGTACCAGTAGAAAACCTGATAGGTGAGGAAGGCCAAGGCTTTCGTATCGCGATGAAAGGACTGGATGGTGGTCGTATTAATATCGGTATTTGTGCGGTAGGTACGGCACAAGCGGCGTTAGAGACCGCAACCAGTTACGTGCAAGAGCGCAGTCAATTTGGCAGCCCGATTGCTAGCTTACAATCGGTACAGTTTAAACTTGCTGATATGTTGACTCAGACCATCGCCGCGCGGCAAATGCTGTATCTAGCAGCTGATAAAGTCGACAACAATGATGGGCAAGCGTCTACCTACTGCGCGATGGCAAAACGTCTATCTACAGATCTTTGTTTCGATGTTGCCAATGAAGCCCTGCAATTACACGGCGGCTATGGTTATCTAAATGAATATCCACTTGAGCGCCATGTACGAGACTTACGTGTGCATCAGATATTGGAAGGCACCAATGAGATTATGCGAGTGATTATTTCACGTCAGGTCTTGCAAGATGAAGGGTTAAGTCAACTGCGTTAATTTATCTCGCTTTACTGAAACAAGGATGTTTTATGACAGAGTATACAAATCTACAGCTATCAATTGAGGGTCATACCGCCATATTGACGTTGAACAATCCACCTGCACATACGTGGACGATGGACAGTTTGCATGCGCTTAAGCAGCTCATCACCGACCTCAATGCCAACGATGATGTTTACGCATTAATCGTGCATGGTGATGGCGAAAAGTTCTTCTCAGCAGGTGCGGATTTAAACAACTTTTCAGATGGTGATAAAGGCCGCGCCATAAGCATGGCAATTGCATTTGGTGAGGCATTCGAAGCGCTATCTGCCTACCGCGGTGTCAGTATTGCAGTTATCAATGGTTATGCGATGGGCGGCGGACTAGAGTGTGCGCTCGCATGTGATATTCGGATTGCAGAAGCGCATGCGCAGATGGCACTGCCAGAGACAGGCGTAGGATTATTGCCATGTGCTGGTGGCACGCAAAATCTACCTATGTTAGTAGGGGAAGGTTGGGCTAAGCGCATGATACTGTGCGGTGAGCGTGTTGATGCGGATACGGCATTGCGTATCGGTCTAGTTGAAGAGGTCGCGGCAAAAGGTGAAGGTCTGCAAATCGCTCAGGACTTAGCAAAAAAAGTCGCTAAGCAATCACCCGTTGCTGTCAGTTATTCCAAGCAACTTATTCAAGCGGCTAGAGACACCCCACCTGCGCAAAACCTCATCCATGAGCGTGAAGCTTTCGTGAAATTGTTTGACACGATGGATCAGCGCGAAGGGGTACAAGCCTTTTTAGATAAGCGTAAACCCAATTGGCAAAACAAATAAGCAGCGTTCAAAACGCTTTAGTCATCTTTATTATTTAATTTTTGTAGGTCACTTTTATGACAGCAGCGACGAATGATACTAACTCCCAAACGTCAGTTAATAATGCAGCACAAGAAGCGTCTGTATTGTTCAATACTGAGCCGACAGATTGTGGACGCTTGATTGGAGTCATGACACTTAACACCCCAAAATCACTTAATGCACTCAGCGTTGATATGTGTCAATTGCTCTCAGCGCAGTTAGAGCAGTGGCAAGCCGATGATCAAGTGGTTGCAATGGTATTAAAAGGTGCAGGCGACAAAGCGTTCTGTGCGGGCGGTGATATCCGTAAGCTCTATGACAGCATGTCTACCAGTGCACCAATGCCAAACCCGTATGCTACTGAGTTTTTTAGTCACGAGTACCGCCTCTATCGTCAAATGCACTTTTATTCGAAACCATTAATACTTTGGGGCGATGGCATCATCATGGGCGGCGGTATGGGACTGATGGCAGGGTGTAGTCATCGTCTGGTCACTGAGCGCACGCGTTTTGCCATGCCTGAAGTCACAATTGGACTGTTCCCCGATGCTTCTGGCAGTTGGTTTTTGCAGCGCATGCCTGCTAAGACGGGTTTGTTTTTAGGTCTAACCGGTGCGATGTGTAATGGTAGCGATGCACTATTAGCTAATCTGGCAGAGTATGCTATTGCCAGCCATGATTATGATGCCGTTATCCAATGTCTCAAACGGAGCGGTTGGCAAACAGTAGATAACACGAGCGGTGCAGATAAACGCCATGAAAATAGCGCACATAGTATTGTCAGTCGTGCGCTTGCAGAGCTGCCAGTAGCCGAACTGTCAGATAGTAAGCTTGCAACATATTGGCAACCTATTCAGCAACTAATGAATAGTGGTGGTCTGGCTGATATTGATGCGTTGCTACAAAGCGATGAAGCACTCATGCAGCTAAACCAAGACTTTGCAGCAGACAGCTGGACGCAGCGCGCAGTCGCCACTTATCGCCATGGCTGCCCAGTGACGGCAGCATTGACCTACGCGCTGTATCACAAAGTCGCTGACCTATCGATCGAACAAGTACTGTATTTAGAAACCAACGTCGCAGTACATTGCGCGGCCAATCCTGACTTCAAAGAAGGCGTGCGAGCACTATTAATTGATAAAGATAGAAGTCCTAAATGGTCACGCTCATTAGTAGACTGTCTCAGTATAGAAGGGCAGGCGTATATCGATAAACACTTTGTCAATCCTTATCCAAAAGGTGAGCATCCTTTGGGCGATTGGCTGGGTAAAGATGCCTTGGGTAGTCAGTATGTCCGCTAGCTGTTTAAAAGCAATTTATAAAGTAGGACGCAAGCAAGATTCACTAATAAATACTGTTAAATAGTATGTAGCAATAGCTACATCATAAATCATCAAGGAGTGATGAGATGGGTACAAAGGATATAAGTACGATGGATAATAATAGCTCTAAACCAAATATCGCCTTTATTGGGCTTGGTAATATGGGTGCGCCAATGGCAGAGAACTTATTAAAGGCAGGTTATGCGCTTTCTGTTTTTGATTTGTCTGAGGCTGCTACTAAGCGCTTGAAGCAAGCAGGGGCTAGTGTCGCAAAAAGTCCTAAAGACGCTGCAAGTAATGCTCAAGTTGTGATTAGTATGTTGCCTGCCGGTGAGCATGTACACTCTGTATATTTAGGTGATAGTAGTTCTGATAGTCTGCTAGCAGAGTTGCCAAAAGGCACACTTGTGATTGACAGTAGTACGATTGCGGCGGCTGATGCAAGGACAGTAGCAGAGGCGGCAAGTAAGCTTGGCATCGACTTTTTGGATGCGCCAGTCTCTGGTGGCACAGGTGGGGCGGTTGCTGGTAGTTTGACCTTTATCGTTGGCGGCGATGCTGCCGCTTTTGCTAAGGCTGAGCCAATACTTGCCGTGATGGGGAAAAATATCTTTCATGCAGGCGAGCATGGCGCAGGTCAAGTGGCGAAAATCTGCAATAACATGCTGCTAGGTATTCTGATGGCAGGCACGGCAGAGGCGATTAATCTAGGCGTCAAGAACGGCTTAGACCCCAAAGTGCTATCAGACATCATGCTACAAAGCTCAGGGCGTAACTGGACACTAGAAGTTTATAACCCTTATCCAAAAGTCATGGAAAATGTGCCCTCTAGCAATGGCTATCAAGGCGGATTTATGAGCAAGTTGATGCAAAAAGATCTAAACCTTGCGATGCAGACAGCTCAAGACACTGAAGTAGAAACGCCAATGGGTGCCAAAGCGACAGAGTTATACGCCTCACATACTGTAGAGAATGGTGATAAAGATTTTTCTAGTATTATCGGACGTTATGATGTCTCATTATTGTCTTAAACATACTAATATTAAGAATTTTTCGTATCACTAGTAGGTAGCATTAATTAAGAGAATGAATTTGCTAAAAAGAAAAAGGTCTACGCTAAAATCATAGCGTAGACCTTTTTTTATGGCTAACAGATAGTATTAGCTTTGTAGATCATAGACGAGCGTCTGAACGTCTTGCGCGGCTTTTTGTAGACGTGGTACATGAGTCAGCAAATCATCTAATGAGACGCGTATGGTGGGTGCATGCAGATAGAGAGAAGCCAGATAGCGTTGCTTTTTATCCAAGATAGGTACAGCCACTGCGACCATCTCAGAGATAAACTCCTCATTATCGATGCCGATACCAGTATCAGCAATGCGATCAAGCTCGGCATTTAATGCATCGATATCGGTAATCGTATTCTTAGTGAACTTATCTAATGGTAACCCTTGTAGTATTTTCATACGGCTAGTTGTAGATAGTTGGCTTAGATAGAGCTTGCCAGTCGCTGTACACCACATAGGTGACTTTGCCCCGACAGGAAGATAAATCTGTAGTGGTAAGGTCGTCTGAGCGCGGTTGGTATAGATCATATCCATATGATAGGGGATGCCAATACCGCACGTTTCCTTTAGCTCATCAACCAGTTTTTGCAAAATCATCTGTCGCTCGTTGAAGAACAGTCGTTGTTGCCATAGCTCAACGCTCAAGTTGCGTACGCGCTTACCAGGAATAATACCGCCACCAATATCAACAGTCAAAAAACCATCATCAACCAAATTTTGAATCAATCTATGAATGGTCGGTTTAGGGATATCTAGCTCTTGTGAAAGCTCGAGTGGAGAAAGCGGTTTTGAAGCATAGGACACTGCTTCGATGATTTCTAGGACACGGGTAATCGACGATACTTTAGGCATATATATGACTCAGTAGGAGTAAAGAAATAGAGCAGACAGCATCACAAAATTTTCATAAATAAGACAAATGGTGACATTGATGACGTTCTATAACAAATCTATTATAACAACTAATTTAGCATAATATTCGCTTGAGGCAAGCGTTAGTCGCGTTATATGAGATCATTTATATCGTTTTATTTGTTGTCGTAAATTCTCTTATACAAGTAACAATAGATACGTCAACTAACAAAGCACACTATTCTGTAAGGTTAAGCCATATAACTGTCATTGAGTCAAAAGGCGTTCTAGATAATTATGTGGACATATTTTGCAATACCCTTACATAAACATTAAGCAATCGAATTCTCATGTTTACGCTGTTTGGTTACTTTAAGGACGTTATGTAACATAAAGGCGAATTTTTGCAGATTGGTGTAGCAATTATTACAGTACCTATGCAATCTTTACATAATAGCAAATAAAAACAGCATCAGTAGGGGTGACTTTTCAAGTCAGAATTGTTTTAATCACCTCAACAAAATGATGGTTTAAAAAAAGCACAATCATCGTTTTTTATGGGCGGGTTTATTTCACACTTTAGGAGAATAATTATGAAATTGATTAAATTGACGGCAATCTCTGCTGCTGTTCTAGCATCAACTGCTGCATTAGCTGCTGAGCCAGTTATCGTTGTTGATAACAATGCTGCAGTTGCATATGAAGCTGAGCCAGTTGCTGTAGCCTATGAAGCAGAACCTGCTGCTTATGCATACAATGCTGACGCTGGTGTAGTACGCAACACTACTGGTGCGGTACTTGGTAGCACTAAAACTTTGTTCCAAACAGCTATCAACCCAGCGTCAGTTAGTGCTGAAGTTGGTTCTTTGGGATATGGTGCTAACATTGGTTGGTCACTAAACGAAAAAGTTGAACTGCAAGCTGGTTGGGCAGGTGGCGATGTAGCTGACCTTTTCGGCGGTGATTTTGACGCAAATGACATCAATTATGATGTTGATAGTGATTTTAGCAATCCTTACTTAGGTGTACAATTACGTCCTACTGGTAACTGGTTTACAATGGGTGCTGGTATCATTGTTCCTGATAACGATATTGATGTGCGTGCAAATGCTGAAGGTGAAGGCTACTATAGTATTGATGGCCAAAAATATTATGCTGGCACAGCAGAAGTTGAACAAGCACTTGCTGATGATTTTGGTGGCCAAAATGTTGGCAATTTAGAAGGTTCTCTAGAACATCGTAATAAACTTGCTCCTTATCTAACGGTAGGTTTCCGTCCTAACATTACCAATAACTTTGGTGTATTTGGTGAAGTTGGTGCAGCTTATTTGGGTAAAGTAGATGCAACAGTACGTTACACTGGTGAGGAAGGTAACACTGTCGCGGCACAGGACGCAGCTCGTAAGGCAGAAGCAGACTTAGAAGATAAAGACTGGTTAGAGTGGTTCCCAATTGTTAAAGTTGGTGCAACTTACCGTTTCTAATCTAATCACAGTTTAAAGACTGTCGTTAGTAGAAAGTAAAAAAACGATCCTTTTTAGGGTCGTTTTTTTTATGCTTAAAATAAAGTATTAAAAGATATGCTAAAAATCAGGTTTGAACTTTACTCAAAAGACTTTGCTCAAAAAACGATGACAGTTTGCTGAGATTGTAACGCGGCAATGCGGTAAACAGATTGGCAGTTAGCATCCTCACTATCATTGGGTACAGAGGTAGAGTTAATCTCTTTATCATTCTCGATTAAGCTAGGAATAAGGTGAGAGTAATCCATACCCAGACCTTGAGCTAATGTATATTGGTTGACTTTGATAAAGCTTTCTTTTATTTGCCATAACAGTTTAGCAGTGCGTTCTCGCTGATCTGTAGATAGCTCCTGTAAAATAGCCAACTCACTCTCTGAGTAGAAACGCTTGACTACATGCCACGCAATGTTATTGATTTCTATATCGATACCAGCAGGACGCTGACGACTGATAACAACCGCTATTTTACTGTGTAAACGCGTCAAATTTGCCTGATTCGATTCTGTAGTTTGCTTTGAACTATTAGCGTCTGTATGGCTAAAGCATACATAATGCTGACTATTAACGAGCCGATAGGGAAAGCTTGATTCATCCAAGGTGTCATCTATTTCTAATTTTTTGAGCAGCTCTTGCAATAGTTGCCTGACGCCTTGCCGCTGCTGCTGACGCTGTTTACGTGCTAGAGCAGGTACTGAGTGTCTAGGTGCTGCTGTCGCCACCTGATAGTGCCAGTTTAGGCTGTTAAGCTTGATGATGTCTTTACACGACGTATTATAGGATGATAACCATAATGACTTTTTCCACAAGCTTTCAGTGACTAAATGACTAATTGACTCGCTCACTTGAGCCGTCACACACCATGTCGCGGTGTCGAGTTGAGTGTACTGTATCCGGGTGAGGTTAGAAGTCGGCATATATTACTAGTCATCAAAAACGATTATTATAGAATTGAATATATAAGAATGTGCAAGTTTGAACCTTATTTATTTGATACGTAGATAGTCATATCTCAATAGCTATGTCTAAATAATCTATATTTAATTATTTGGTCAAAAATATCAAAAGCCCAGCAATATACTTTTGCTGGGCTTTTATTTAATCATCGAACGCTATAAATAACGCTAAATCACAATTTAGTAAGACAGCTCAGCACGACGGTTTTGTGCATACGCGTCTTCAGTGTTGCCAGCTGCTGCAGGGCGCTCTTCGCCATAGCTAATGACACGGATGTTGTTTGCAGTGACACCTTGAGCAGCAAGGTAGTTACGTGCAGCTTGTGCGCGTCGCTCACCTAGTGCCATGTTATATTCACGGCTACCGCGCTCATCAGTGTGACCTGCGATAACGACAGTCGCTGCTGGGTTTGAATTTAGCAGGCTTACGTGTTGGTTAAGGACGCTCGCTGATTGAGCAGTAATTTCGCTGCTATCAAAGGCAAAGTAGACCACTGCTTGGATATTCTCAGCGCCAGTGATGACAGCGTTTGAATTATCAACGATAACCGCACCATTGTAGCCAACTTGTCCACCTGGAATACCTAGCGGGGCAACGACAACTTCTGAGGTAGAACGCTTGGTAGCACAACCAGTGGTCAGTGCAACAGCGCTTGATAGTACAGCAAGAACAGCGATCTTAGAAAAACTGATTGACATGACGAGCTCCTAAAATTTTAATTAAATTTGTTTTTTTAAACTGCTTCCGATAAAACTTAGGCAATCTTTATCTATCATATACTAACTGTTAATTTATGTAAGTATTTTTACTGTAAATGACGATAGATAACATTGAGTGTATTACCAGCGGTGCTTGCCCCAGTTTTCAGGGTTGGCCCAGTAATCTGCATTGAGCCAATTTGGTAGTTGTTTGTAGTCATATAGATTAAATTGCCAAAGTGTCGCAGTAACGGTTGACGAGGTAATAGATTGAATGTCATCAATATTTAGAGATGGCTCGCTTAATATGTCAAATGGCGTAAAGCCATAAGGTTTTAGGTCTATCGAGCTGTCCAATGCAATAAGCAAGTGCGCGGCATACAGGTCACGGTAGCGCATCAGTAGCGGTACATAGTGTTGAGTCAGCTCTTCTGACAAGGTAGGTAGCCAAAAGCAAGCAAGCTCATAACGATCAGGTACATGCTGTTTAGCAAGATCTGATAACGTTGATAATTTTTGTGCGTTCAGACTTGATTCAGTGTTCTTATTAGTAGATGTAGTATCGTCAAGTTGTGCTTGTAGTGCTAATAAATCCGCATGGTTATGTGTTACCCATAATGCTTCACTATTATCTTTTTTATGCTTAGGTGACTGTTCTGTCTGAGTCGTCAATGAGGGTAGTAGTGCCTCAACATACTCCATAAGCAAAGGTAGGGTAATGTCTGCGCGTTTCACCGTATTTTTTGTCATATAATAGGCCGTTAGTTAAATGATTGGTCATCAGTACGACTATTAAATCATTTTCAACAACATTATCCAATTGATAACGTATGTTTCATATTTAAATCATCTTGAACCGACGATATCTTATTCTACATACTTGAAATTTGGCGATTTAGGTCAATCTAGCTATAAGCTTAACAAGAAAACCAATTTAGTATAAAAATTAGCTTAGTCACTGCGAATTTTTGTGTATGTGCTTAGTTTATTAAGCGCTTAGCTGATTAGTTAGCCTAAAGACTAAGTCTTTATTTGCACTAGAGCCTTCTGCAAATAGCGAAATGATATTACTCATTACTATCTTACTCATTCCCAGTAAAAATAACTTATAACCAAACCACCGATAATAATAGGACACCATATGTCTACTGCTGAAACTGATGCACAAATCATCAATCCTGAAATGCCAGATGTGCCGCCTCATGCACCAAGTAAGATTAATCTAAAAGACTATACCAAACCAAGTTTTGATGTCGAGACAGTGCATTTAGACATTAAGCTGTTTGAAGACCATGCGCAGGTAGACAGTACGCTTGAGATGGTACGTCAAACGGCAGGTGATATTGTCTTATTTGGTGAGTCGTTAGAGTTGCTAACGATTACGATGAACGGTAAGGCGCTGAGTACTGAGGATTATCAGCAGGAAGCGGGTAAGTTGACGATTTATAATGCCCCTGAGCGAGCTACTTTAGATATTCAAGTGCGTATCTGCCCACAGACCAACACGGCGCTTGAAGGCTTATATATGGCTGGTAGCGGTGACGATACGATGTTTGTGACTCAGTGCGAGCCAGAAGGTTTCCGTAAGATTACTTTTTATCCCGACCGCCCTGATGTGCTAGCGATATTTACCACGCGACTCGAAGCAGATAAGCGCTATCCGACGTTATTGGCCAATGGTAACTTAGTCGAAGCAGGCGAAGTGGCCGATGCGCCAGACCGTCATTATGCTATTTGGCACGATCCAACCAATAAGCCAAGCTATCTATTTGCCTGTGTGGTTGCTGATTTAGATGTATTGACAGATTCTTATACGACCAGCGAAGGTCGAGAAGTATTGCTTGAGTTGTATGCCAAGTCTGCTGATATCGATAAATGCGATGTCGGTATGCAAGCCTTAAAGGATGCCATGAACTGGGATGAGGTCAATTACGGGCGAGCCTACGATCTAGATCGCTACATGATTGTGGCGGTCAGCCAGTTTAATATGGGGGCGATGGAAAATAAGGGTTTGAATATTTTTAACACCGCTTGCGTGTTATCTAGCCCTGAAACAACCACTGATGCGCGTAGTTTTAGCGTAAAAGCCATTATTGCTCATGAGTATTTTCATAACTGGACAGGTAACCGTATTACTTGCCGTGATTGGTTTCAGCTGTGCTTGAAAGAAGGCTTTACCGTTTACCGTGATCAGTCATTCTCAGCAGATCAGCAGTCAAGTGCGGTGCAGCGTATTGATGACGTGGCGACCCTGCGTGCCCATCAATTCAGCGAAGATGCAGGCCCATTAGCACACCCAGTACGTCCAGAGAGTTTTGTTGAGATTAATAATTTTTATACGACGACTGTCTATGAGAAAGGCGCTGAAATTGTGCGTATGATTGCCAATACATTAGGGCCAGATGATTTCCGAAAAGGAACAGATGAGTACTTCCGTCGTTATGATGGACAAGCAGTAACGGTTGAGGACTTCTTGTCAGCGCTGAGTATCACTGATGACAAAATCGAGAATTTTATTGATTGGTATCGTCAGCCTGGTACACCAGTAGTATCTGGCTCTCAAACTTACGATAGCGCAGCACAGACGCTGACCATTACTTTGAATCAGCAAACACGCCATGTCAAAGGTTTCGATGCACCAAAACCATTGCCGATACCTGTAGCAACGGCATTGTTTGACAAAGACTCAGGCGCTATTGTTGCTGAGCGTATGTTATTGCTTGACGAGGCGACGCAAACGTTTGTATTTGAGAATGTCGCAAGTGAGCCTGTCGTATCACTACTACGTGACTTTAGCGCGCCAGTACAGCTTAATTATGACTATCAAGATGCAGACTTAGCATTTTTGCTTAAGCATGAAACCAATGGGTTTAACCGCTGGCAGGTCACTCAAATGCTGGTAAATCGTATTTTACTACAAGGACAAGGTGCAAAGAGCAGCCCTGATGTATACCTAGAAGCATTGGCGCAGACGCTGCCTGTCTTAGCGACTGACGATGCGATGTTAGCGGCACGGTTACTTGATATTCCATCAGCGCAAGAGTTGGCTTCTGCTATTTCTAAAGACTACGATCCAGTGTTGGTTAAAGAGCAGCGCGATGGGCTGTACAAGCAAGTAGCTGATAAGTTAAAAGGCCAATGGGCTGAGCTGTACAACAACCTGCCAATGCAGTCTTATGAAGACAGTGCTGAAGCACGAGGCATTCGTGCGTTGCGTAATGTCGTGCTTGATATGGCGTTGACTGCTAATGTAGACGATGCAGCAGACTGGGCACAGCAGCAGTATGACAATGCAAGCTGTATGACTGAGCGCTTTGGTGCATTGAAGGCCATGGTCAATCACCAATTGGTAGATGCAGATAAGTACTTAGCGGACTTCTATGAGCGTTTCCAATCAAACGATCTGGTTATCGATTTGTGGTTCAGTGTACAAGCTGCGGCTGATGATGTGACGCCTGATATGGTTAAGTCGCTACTGACGCATACGGACTTTGATTGGAATACCCCTAACCGTGTCCGTTCAGTCATCAGCGCTTTTAGCTCACAACCGACGGTACTCTGGACGGCAGAAGGTCTAGAGATGTATACAGGCGTGATTCAAAAATTAGATGATGCCAATCCTGTATTAGCCTCACGCTTACTGCAAGTACTAGCCCGCTGGAATACGTTGGCTGAGCCGCGCCGTCAAATGGCGCACGAGCAGCTGGTAGATTTACAAAAGAATGTCTCATCTAAGCATGTGCTCGAAAGCTTAGAGAGCGTGCTAGATGCTGCAAATAGTTAATTGAGAGCAGGGTTAGCTCTGACCAATTAATGAAACACGTATCGTTGATGGTCATTGCTAATCAAGTTTTAGAATACAGTATTTCTTATAAAACGTTCAGAAATAAAAAGCCCCTTTCACATCAGTGCGAAAGGGGCTTTTTATTGTTTGCTCGACGATAATTTATCGCGGATAGCTATTAGCGATTTGGAAGCACATCTTTTACCATATCACGTAATTCGCGTAATGCTGTGACGGTGCTATCCCAATCTAGGCAACCATCGGTGATTGATTTGCCGTACTCAAGCTGGCTCAAATCAGCAGTCAGTTTTTGATTGCCGCCTTTTAAGTGACTCTCAATCATCATACCGATAATTGATTTATTGCCATTTTGAATTTGTTCAGCAACGTTTTTGATAACCATCGGTTGTAGGTAAGGGTCTTTACCTGAGTTGGCGTGGCTAGAGTCAATCATAATCTTGCTATTGGTCTTGCCTTTTGCTAGCTCGTTTTCAACTTGGGCTACCGCAGTTTCATCATAGTTAGGTTTACCGTTACCACCGCGAAGTACTACATGCGCGTAAGGATTACCCTTAGATTTGATGATAGAGACTTTACCGTCTGACGACAGACCTAAGAAGCTATGACCTTCTTTAACCGCTTGCATGGCATTTACAGCAACTGTCATGCCGCCATCAGTACCGTTCTTAAAGCCAACTGGGCATGATAAGCCAGAGCTCATTTCGCGATGCGTTTGGCTCTCAGTGGTACGTGCACCAATGGCTGACCAGCTGATTAGATCCTGAATGTACTGCGGTGTATTTGGATCAAGTGCTTCGGTCGCGCAAGGTAAACCCTTTTCATTCAAATCAAGTAGCAGTTTACGAGCCGTGCGCAAGCCTTTTTCTATATCAAAGCTGTCATTCATGTCAGGGTCGTTGATCATGCCTTTCCAACCAACCGTCGTACGAGGTTTTTCAAAATAAACACGCATGACCACAAATACACTGTCTTCGATTTCTTTTGCCAATACGGCTAAACGATCGGCATATTCGTGAGCGGCTTTGATATCGTGAATAGAGCAAGGGCCAATGACCACAAACAAACGCTTGTCTTTACCATCCAAGATATCTTGAATAGTATTACGACCTTTTAGTACGGTGTTATACGCGTCGTCTGACAGAGGCAGCTCGGCTTTTAGCTCGGCGGGAGTAATCAAAGGAATAAATTTTTCAATATTCACGTCGTCAATATCTGCATTATGGGTAACTGATGTTGTCATGGTTATATATCGTCTAGCTGATTTATAGGAACATTCATTATGCGGACAAAAGTGTTGGTTGACAAGGGTAGTCGAGCAGTTAATTGACTGATAACTGGAATGAGAAAACTAAAACTTAGTTATACTTATAGAGACTTAGCATGATATTTGACATTCTAAATGCACGTTTAGCATTTGGTTTTTCTATCTATTAATAAGAGTTGGATGAGTTTTTGGTGCATAACGCTCAGATTTTATGCGTGAATTTCGCTATTTGTATCATCGTCAAGTATGATAGCAACATTAGCGATGGGTGGCCCAAACTGTAGCATTAGAACAGTGCGGATGAGTGCGAATATTATTCATAAGGGCATATCGCTGATTTATTACGTTATATTTTATAATAACGGTTATTCTATTTTGTGTATTTCTAATATCGAGAGCTTGTCATGACAGATTCTGCTACGTCTCATCACCATACTGACCTCATTCATCAAGCCGAGACGGATTCTCAAGTACCAAATATAAATGCTACGCCGCTAGTGATAGGCATCGTCGCAGGTGAGATATCTGGTGACAGCTTAGGCGCAGATTTTATGCGGCAAATGAATAATCTACGTGATGATATTGTCTGGGTAGGCGTAGGCGGTACAAAAATGCAAGCGCAAGGGCTACAGAGTATTTTTCCGTTAGAGCGCTTGGCAGTGATGGGTCTGGTCGAAGTCATGTCGCAGCTACCCGATTTGCTCAAAGCGCGCCGCGAGCTACTGAGCGCATTTAAGGCTGCTAATATTGATTGGTTCGTCGGTATTGATGCGCCTGACTTTAATTTACGAGTATCCAAAAAACTAAAGCCCCAAGGCGTGTTCTGTGTGCAGTACGTCAGTCCTTCTATCTGGGCGTGGCGCGAGTCGCGTATCCATAATATTAAAGCGGCGACCAATTTGGTGCTATGCCTATTCCCATTTGAGTTGCCAGTTTATGAGCGACATAACCATCCAGCGATCTGTGTGGGTCATCCCTTACTACGAACCATTGATCAGAACCTAATCGATATACCAATCAATCAACGTCGCAGTGAGCTCGTTTGGGACAACGATGGGTTGCAGCAGTTCTTCATCGAACGCTTCGATGATGTGAGTCAGCTTATTTGTGTGATGCCAGGATCTAGACGCGGTGAAATTACAGCTATTTTGCCATTGATGCTTGATGGTATCCAAAAGTTAATCCTGTTAGATCCTAAGCTATGCTTCATCATTCCAACAGTCGATCAAAACCATCAATATATCGTGCAAGAAGTGATCGACCAACGCTCAGAACAGCTACGTGCGGCAATCGTTGTGGTTTACGATGATACCCAGCCAGAATTTAGCCAACATGCTATGGCAGCATCAGATATCGTGATGCTAGCATCTGGGACAGCAACGCTGGAGGCAATGCTGCTTGAACGTCCGATGGTAGTGGTATACCAATTAAATCAGCTAACTTACCAAATAGCCAAGCGTCTGGTAAAAGTACCATATGTGGCATTGCCTAATATATTGGCTAATGCGCCAATCGTACCTGAGCTGATTCAAGAGCAGGCGAGCGGTGACAATATTTGCCGCACCGTAATGCGATTGCTGCAACCACGCGCTTATGCCGAGCAATTACACGACTTACTAGTGACAAAGCAGTCATTACAACAGCAAAGCAACCATGAGCCTGCAAACAGCGTGATTGAACAGTGGTTTATCCAAAATACCGATACTATTAATCCTAATTAAATGAGAAAGACCTGTTAATATTATGCATATTCAACACAGTACAGAAAGCCCAGTTCAAATAATTGACATCAATATTGAGCAAATTGATGTCAAAGGACAATATATTCAGTTAGCAGCGCCCATACGTTTATATGGGCAAATGAATACCGCTGAGTTGATTACTCAATATCTGACTAATGGTAACCAAGGGACAGAGCAATCAATACTACAAATCGGCGTTGATGAAGCAGGACGTGGGCCATTACTAGGCAGCGTCAATGTGGCGGCGGCAATATTACCTGCGACTTGGTCAGGATTGATTGAGGAACAACCGCTTAAAGACACGCCGTTGTCGATACTGACAGACTCCAAACAACTGAGTGAAAAAAAGCGCGATATCCTTTATCCATTGGTTCAGCAGCATGCTATCGGCTATATCGTCGCTGATATACCGGCAGCAGTGATCGACCAAGTGAACATCTTGCAGGCAACGATGCTTGGTATGCGCTTATGTACTGAATCATTGCTAGAAGTAATTTTTGAAAAATTCTCGACTACTGGAAATGATAACAGCACGTCGCTCAATCAATTAAAAATCGAAGTACTGTTTGATGGAAATCGTTGCCCTGATTTGAACTATGATAGTTTTAAAAATTTAGAGATAGCGCCATCTGCGATTGATTGCCAAGCGTGGGTAAAAGGCGATGCACGCCATACTAGTATTGCAGCGGCCAGTATATTGGCAAAAGTAAGTCGTGATGAGTCAATGTATACACTGGATGCTCAATATCCGGAATACGGTATTGCCAAACACAAAGGATATCCGACGCGCGCGCATATGGAAGCGATCGAAAAACATGGTGTCTTATCAACGCATAGACGTAGTTTTGCACCAGTAAGAAAAGCGCTAGAAATACAGTAGCTATAAACAAGTGGCTATAGAAAAGTGACTATAGAAACGTGTTCATGAAAAAGTGACTGTATAGCGGAGACAAAATAATCGTACTTTATACATGATATCTTTGCCTTAAAAACAGCCTAAGCTTAGTGTTGATTTATAGTTCTAAAAAGAAACCTGTTACTTGCAATCGCGAGTAGCAGGTTTTTTTACAAAATAATGAGCAAAAGTTCATAATTTGTAATACAATAGATATTATATTGAAATAAAACACTGTTAAATCAATCACTAACAACCCTGTAGCTGATTTTTATTCTCATTGCTTTTCACAAACAGGTTATTATTTTATAGGATGAGCGATGACTTCTTATACTTCTCAGAAAAATCTTGCGGCAGTGCTATTTTTAACAATATTTCTCAGCGCGTGCGGTGGAGGTGGTGATTCTGATAGCAGTTCTACATCTGCTAATACACCAGACAGTTCACAAAGTGATGAAACAGCCCAGCCAACAACGTCGGAACCAATTATTTCTGCTCCGATTATAGCGACACCAACTGAACAAAATGGTGGTATTCCTAACGTTGATGGTAATGGGTCAGCTGACAATAATGTACAAGCAGCACTGAGTGCAAATAATCAGTTCAGTCTAGCAAGAACCAGCTGTGGTCTAAATGGTTTATCCGTTGATACAGAACTAGATGATATTGCTATTCAGCATGCAAATTATATTAAACATGTATTTGCTAATAGCTCGCCAACCAGCTTTAACGCGCATTTTGAAAATGAGATCAGCGATATTGCTAGTGTGACAGGTTCTAACAATCCTTTTTTCAGTGGATTAGATCTGGCAGATCGATTGATCAATGCAGACTATGGCAATTCTCAATATGGTGTCACTGAAAACATTGCCCAGTCTGTCTATTACAGTTCGGCAGGCAATTTTTTAAGTACAGAAGCCGTGGCAAGCTCTATGGCAAAGTCGTTGTTGTCAGCGCCTTATCATCTACGCTCTTTAATGTTGCCAACCTCAGGTGTAGTAGGAACAGGAGTGGTTACCTATACGCCTAGTGGTAAAAATGCTGCTAACAACAAAGGCTATGTTTTGGTAAGCAATGCTGCAGGGACAAAAACCACGGCAAATAAAACGCTTGAAGGTGTTTTTACGTACCCATGTCAAGATGTGATGGGGACAGTCACTGCACTTTATAACGAAACCCCAAATCCAGTCAGAGGCTCTGGGCGCAATTTGCGTACTGATCCTATCGGACAGCCGGTTTATATCAACATGCCATCCGCTGATAAAGTTAAAGTGAGTAACGTTAAATTCCGAGATGTGCAGCGCAATATAGATGTGCCGATTCAATTGCTTGATTCTGACAATGATCCGTACAAAGGTACGAATTATGCGCTACCAACGAATGAAGCATTTATTTTGCCATTAACGGATGCGCTCAAAAGCTGTGAATCAGGTAGTAATAAAGGTGGTAATTGTGGACTTTATGGTAATAGCGAATATAAGGTCAGCTTCGATATTTTGGTTGACGATAAAACATTAGAGCAGCAGTCATTTACGTTTACTACTGGTAAGGTAAATTACTGATAAGTATCTAATACTCTCTAAATATTTGTCGTAAAAAAGAAGGTCTGAACCAGTGATATGGCTCAGACCTTCTTTTTGTGTAATAACTTTGATTATCTTCATACAATACTAGGAATGTGGCCTAAAATGATGAATTAGGCTGTTTTAAAAAGTTCTTTTCATCTTCGGTTGAGTCGCGATTTAGTACCTCGTTGCGATGTGGATATCGCCCGAATTGATCAATGATTTGTTTGTGACGATGTTCAAAAGCTAATGTGTTTGCATCATCTAATTGTTCAAATAGCGGTAAATAACGCTTATGAATCATGGCCGACTCAGAGTGCATAAACGGTATGATAATAAATCTACGCCATTGCATTGGTAGAGTATCAAAATAAGGCTGTTGAATGGCTTCTTGGGCGAGTGCTAAGGCCATACCGTCTTGTGCAAATGCACTTGCTTGTCCGCGACATAAATTACGTGAAAACTGATCTAGCACAATAATTTCTGCCAAGCGTCCTGCCAATGCCGTTATCGAGCTATTACCATCCAATGATGATTCTGCGATACGCCAAGTGACACATTCGCCTTGTTTCGCTGCTTCCCAAATACTGCCAAACTTATCTTGTATTTGCTTATCAAAACGATCGTTTTGTTCAAACCAGTACGCTTCATTGTTTTTATCAAACCAAAAATCCAACACGGTACGCGCATCAGGATCTAGATAAGTCAAATCTATGTTTTTCGGATCCAATTGTGATGAATGGGATCGACTGGCTGAGGTGGAATAATCGGTTGAGAGTGCCATAAGATATTCTAATTATGATGAATTTAGTCTACTATAGCGCAAATATTTATATCTGTCTGTCAAGATAGCAACAGCAGAGTGTCTATTAGGTAATCTATTATGAATGCAAAAAATCTAGAGAATTCTATCAACGCGTCATTGCCATCAACGCCTTACTACGTGCTTGATGAAGCGGCCATCGTCGCCAATATGAAAATCATCGCTAGGCTATGTGAGCTGTCTGGTGCAAAAGCACTATTGGCACTAAAGTGCTTTGCCACATGGGGCGTGTTTGATGTGATGCAGCCTTATCTGCATGGCACGACTTCATCTTCACTTAACGAAGTCAGATTAGGCTATGAGACCTTTGGTAATAACGATGATGCCAATAGCCAAGATAAGAAAGAAACGCATGCTTATAGCGTCGCCTATAGTGCAGACGAGATCCCTGAAGTGCTGAACTATGCGGATAAAATCATTTTTAACTCAATCTCACAGCTCAACGCTTTTAAAGCGCAAGCCGCCGCGCAAAATATACCTGTAGGTCTACGACTCAACCCTAAGACCAGCAACTCATCGTTTTTGATTGCTGATCCTGCGCGTCCATTTAGCCGTCTTGGTGAGCACGATAAAGATAAAATCGCAGCAGTACTTGGCGATATCACTGGCGTTATGATTCACAACAATTGCGAAAATGACAGTTTTGAAGCTTTTAGTGAAAGCTTGGCTGATATCGAAGCTAGATTTGGTGGTATCTTAGCGCAACTTGAGTGGGTGAGCTTGGGCGGCGGTATCCACTTTATCGCGCCTGGCTATCCATTAGAAAAATTGGCTGCACGTTTGAAAACGTTTAGCGAAACCTATGGCGTGCAAGTGTATCTTGAGCCAGGTGAAGCAAGCATCCATGGTGCGGGTACGTTGGTAACTACTGTGTTAGATACCATGCATAACGAAAAAAACCTAGCAGTCGTTGATGCTTCTATTGAAGCGCATATGCTTGATCTATTGATTTATCGTGAGTCAGCACCGATTGCTGCGATCAATAATACTGCTGCTGATATTGCGCCTATTGGCAATCCTGCAGAAGCTGCACCGTCTGAAGCTGATACTGAGTCGGCAGACCATACCATTATTTATGGCCGTTCTTGCTTGGCAGGTGATATCTTTGGTGAGTATGCATTACCGAGTAATCTTCAGATAGGTGATAAGATCGCCTTTGGCAATGCTGCAGGTTATACGATGGTCAAGAAAAACTGGTTCAATGGTGTCAACATGCCAGCGATAGTCATCCGCCGATTAGATGGCAGTATCGATATCCAGCGTGAGTTTGATTATCAAGATTATAAAGCCAGCCTATCTTAAGCCTTAGTAGCCTTAGTTTTTAAGACTATGCTATTGTCGAGTTTATATTTTTAATATTTAAAAAACAAAGGTTTAACCTGTATTAGTAGACATTTTAGTATCTCTACTTTTTATACATATTTTTTACCGATAAGGGAATAAAAATTGTTATAATCGCGTCGGGCAAATAATGGAGTATTATTTGCCCGACGGGTGCGTGGGTTTTCCTCGGTCTTCCTTTTTAATTCACGCATATCATTCACTCGTTTCTGTTTTGCATAGCCGCTATCAATGGTATCGACAGGGACACAAAGGAGGATTGTTCATTGAACACAAACCAACAAGCTAAGCCCAACAAAAAAGACGTACTGATCATCGGAGCAGGCGGTGTCGCTCAAGTGGTCGCGCATAAATGTGCGATGCACAATGATGTACTTGGTGAGATTCATATCGCCTCACGTACAAAAGACAAATGCGATGCCATCTCCCAAAGTGTAAAAGAAAAAGACAGCTTTAAGCAGGCTGCGGTCTTGCATACGCATCAAGTCGATGCGATGGACAGCCAAGCACTCGTGCAGCTGATACAAGATACTGGAATACAAATAGTCATCAATGTTGGTTCGGCATTTATCAATATGACCGTACTCGAAGCCTGCATTGAGACAGGTACTGCCTACATAGATACGGCTATTCATGAAGACCCACGTAAGATTTGTGAGACGCCGCCCTGGTACAACAACTATGAGTGGCAACGTAAAGAGCGCTGTGCAGACAGCAATGTCACTGCCATTTTAGGTGCAGGGTTTGATCCTGGTATGGTCAACGCCTACGCGCGTCTTGGCTATGACATGATGGATGCAGGATCTGTGACGGATATCGATATCATTGATATCAATGCAGGCAGTCATGGCAAATACTTTGCGACCAACTTTGACCCAGAGATTAACTTCCGTGAGTTCACCGGTACGGTTTACTCTTGGCAAGACAGCAAGTGGCAGTCTAACAAGATGTTTGAAGTTAAACGTACTGATGATTTGCCAGTTGTAGGCGTGCAAAACAGCTATCTAAGCGGTCATGATGAAGTGCATTCATTGTCAGCCAATCTAGATGTACCAAACATTCGCTTTTGGATGGGCTTTGGTGAGCACTATATCAATGTCTTCACTGTCCTACAAAATTTAGGATTACTTTCTGAGCAGCCAGTGATGACTGCTGAAGGGCAAGAAGTTGTACCACTAAAAGTTGTTAAAGCGGTACTACCAGATCCAAGCTCGCTTGCGCCGAACTATACAGGCAAGACCTGTATCGGTGACAAAGTCAAAGGCAAAATCAATGGTGTTGAGACTGAAGTGTTTATCTATAACGTCTCAGATCATAAAGATGCTTACAATGAAGTTGGTAGCCAAGGTATCTCTTATACCGCAGGCGTGCCACCTGTTGCTGCTGCGATACTAGTCGCAACTGGTGAATGGGATGCAGGCAAAATGGTCAACGTCGAAGAGCTAGATGCCAAACCATTTATCAATCTACTAAACAAGATTGGTCTGCCAACGCGTATCAAAGATAGCGAAGGTGATAGAGCGCTTGAATTTGATATTTAATTAGCAAATGTTATTTAGAAAAGCCTGTCTACTAGAGACAGGCTTTTTTATGTCTAAGTAATGAGAGCTAGCGGTGATATTATGTTTTTGCTACTGTTTACTGTGGTTAGAGCATATTTGAGTAAAACTTAACTTACACTTCTGATAGCGCGCGTATCAATTTGTACTGATAGATACTTTATCGCACCTTACATTGTTTATATTAAATATACTTATTCACTCAATTAGGAGGTATATAAGTTGATCTCAGAATCTTACTACTGGAAGGAATCCCTTCTAGAATGTGCAAATAATTTAGAAAGATATTCCAAATTAAAAGATATAAAACCAAAAGACCTAGTTGAAATTGAAAAAGATATTTTCATTAGTTTTTATTCTATTAGAAAGTTGATGGATACTCCCAAAATAAGTGATTCTACTAGAGAACTGAAAATAAATCTTAATTGGAGTCCTAATTTGAAAAACGTGACTATGCTTAACAGTCACAAGATGAACGAACTATACGACTTAGATGATATAAGGGTTGAAACAAAAAATCTCAGATTTTTGTGCAACCAGTTTGTGCATAGCTATATATTTGAAGTGGTGATAGAGGATGGTGTAGGGCTTTCCTGTTGCTACTTTACCTCTGATCGAGATAAAAATAAAAAAATATTTTTTATAACAGTAGAAATGCTTGTACATATACTTAATTTAGTTGGCAATGATTATCCATCTAAGTTGAAAATCACAAGATATTCAAAGACTGGAGAACTTCTTACAGAAGTATTATGATTCCTGTTGCCCATAATATGGCGCAACTTATAGAAAACCACTCATTCTAAAAATTACGCTCAGAGTACATCATAAAACAGTAACCCAAGTTAGTCTTGATTGAGATTATAATTTCTTAACGCCGCAATACGGTCATCAAGTGTTGGGTGTGAACGGAATAGGTTGGCAATACTAAAGCCTTGAGTTTGTCCAGACGAAATCGCAAACGCTTTCATACTCTCAGGCATTTGATCCGGTCGCTGTGCAGAAGGACGCAACGCATCAAGCGCACTGATCATTTTTTCGCGGCTGGCAAGTTTTGCGCCCATTTGATCCGCACGGAATTCACGTAAGCGTGAGAACCACATCACGATAGCAGACGCCAAAAACCCAAGTAAAATATCCATTACGATACTGGTAATAAAGTAACCAATACCTGGGCGGTCACTGGTGTTTTTAAACACAGTACGGTCAACGAAACTACCGACAATACGTGCAAAGAACATTACAAACGCATTGACCACGCCTTGAATGAGGGCGAGGGTTATCATATCGCCATTGGCCACATGACCAATCTCATGTGCCAATACGGCTTCGACTTCATCTTGATTCATGTTTTGCAATAGACCAGACGAAACCGCTACCAGTGCTTTATTTTTATTCCAACCAGTCGCAAAAGCATTTGGCTGCGAATTATTAAAAATACCAACCTCAGGCATACCGATATTTACGGCTCGTGCTTGTCTCGTTACCGTATCGACCAGCCATTGCTCAGTCACGTTGCGTGGAGATTCTATCACCACCGTACCAGTGGATCTTTTAGCCATCCACTTTGATATAAATAGCGACACCATCGAGCCGACCATGCCGTAGATACCACACATAACGGCAAGGCTAACGTAGTTAAGACCACCTGCGCTGTGCACACCACCGATTCCAAAAAACCTCGATAAAATACCGAACACAATGCTAAATACCACAATCACTGCTAAGTTGGTTAATAAAAATAATCCAATACGCATCATGGTGCTAGCTTCCTATTTACAATGTCGGTATGGCCTCGATAGATGGTTATCCAAGAGGTTTGTTTGTTATGATAGATTTTACTGTGATTTTGACTGTAATGTTAGAAAAAATAGCTTTTTATAAGTGGTGACAGGAGATAGAGTGCTTATTTCTGGCAATGCTGTACCATATCTGACTGGGTTTATTACGGTCGAGGAGTAGTGATTTTTGACAGAATTAAAGACGGTTGGGCTATTTGCGCTTACTGCATTGGCTGAGATTGCAGGATGTTATCTGCCTTATCTTTGGCTGCGAGAAGGCAAGTCAATCTGGCTACTGATACCTGGTGCGCTGAGTTTGGTCGCGTTTGTTTGGCTGCTGTCATTACACCCAACTGCTGCGGGCAGGGTCTATGCTGCATATGGTGGTGTTTATATATGCATGGCGATTTTATGGTTGTGGACGGTCAATGGTATACGACCAACCATGTGGGACATAGTAGGTTCGGTAGTTGCGCTATTAGGAATGGCGATTATTATGTTTGCGCCGCGCGGAGCTTAATCAAAACCTAAGCTTAATTAAAGACAGGGCTTAGCTAAAAGCCAATGACGAACCAAAAAAATACCAATCAAACGATTAGGTCAGATTGGCATATTAATGTATTTATTATTAATGTTTGCCTAGGATGCTACCGTTGTCGTCTTTCTTGGCTTGTTTGGCAGCTTTCTTTTCTTTAGCAGTCAAAAGAGGCTTTTTCTTAACATTCTTCTTACTATCTTGACCTTTGCTCATAATCGTTTCCTTTTTTACTGCACACTACTCTTGACGCCAAGTTAAGCGAATCTAAGACAGTGTGAATACAGCTAACATAGCTGTTTACTGAATAGAGTATAGGCTTAAGCTTTAGTAATAGATAGCGCTCGCACAATTCGTCTACGATTCAAGTATGATTCAAATCGTTTATGGTTTTCGCTAAGTGTTCTTTGCGCAGAATGACGAGCAACTCCAATACGGTTAGTCCTAGTTTATCAATTGATTCGTTCAATCAATCATTGTATTAATAAGTGCTTACTTACGGATACATGGCGATTTGCTATAATGCGTCATAAACCGATTTATAAACGCGGCAAACTCTTATTTATTAACATTTAGCACCATAGTGCTCACTGTTTTGGTCAAATTATTATGCGTATTCGTAAACTGTTCAAATTTGAAAATGCTCACATCGTTCGTAACTGTAGCTCTGAGCGTTGTAAGCACTCGATTCATGGCCACAGCTATCAGATCGAGCTGATCCTTGAGGCCACTCGTTTAGACCATGGGCAAATGGTTTATGACTTTGGTCTGCTAAAATCTTCTATCAAAGACATTATCGATAGCTTTGATCATGCTATTTGTTTTTGGAACAAAGATGATCCTGAGTATGTCGCAGCGTGTAAGAAATTTAGCGCACGTTGGATAAGCCTACCAGTTTCGCCATCGGCAGAGCAGTTTTCACGAGTAATATTCTTTTGGGCACAAGAAATACTACGTCAGACACAAATGCAAAATGGTGAAGCAGATGTCAGCGTATACTCAGTGATTGCCCACGAGACGGCGACAGGGTATGCGCAGTGCTTTGCTGATGATGTTGCAAATGATCAAATGGGTAAACTAGTTCTAGAAGATTTTGAATTCAGTGAGCAGGTTCGTGCTGAGTGGACTGACTCTGAGCTGTATGCCAAACTGATTCGCGGTGAAAGCTTTACCAATCCAACTGTGACCATGCAGGTACAGACAGTGCAGGTTCAGCCTGATGTGTGATAGTCAATCTATAGAAAATAGCAAATACTTAAAGACTCTGATATTAAACTCTGAGCAAGATACTCAATCATTGGCTGAGCAGTTATCAACATTGGCACTGACAGGTAGCGTGTGGCTGGCAGGTGACTTGGGCGCTGGTAAAACGACACTAACGCGTTATTGGTTACAAGCGCTTGGTCATATAGGTGCGGTAAAAAGCCCAACCTATACCTTGGTTGAGCCCTACAGTATTCAGCGAAAGGATGGTTCGATCAAACCAGTTTACCATGCAGACTTATATCGTCTGCAAGATCCAGAAGAACTGTCTTTTATTGGGTTTGATGAGTATCTGGATGAGCCTGAAGCGTTAGTCATCATCGAATGGGCTAGCCGCGCTGATAGCTATCTTCCGCCGCCCACGTTATTCATCGATATGACTCAAAGTGTCAGCGATGATAACGGCACTGAAGCTCGCCAAGTGCAGTTGAGACTGTCAAAGGCAGGTCAAGCGCAGGGCTTGGATCTATCGCAACTTATCATCTAAATGAATATCTAAATTATACCAATCGCTACTTTCCAAAAACATGACATATATCTATGCCAGATAATCATCCTAATACCCGCATCAAAAAACTATCGTCGTTGCTAATCAATCAATTAGCAGCAGGTGAGGTGGTGACACGTCCAGCAGCAGTGGTCAAAGAGCTGCTGGAAAATGCCATCGATGCTGGTGCGACCAATATTGAGGTGCGCATCACTCAAGGCGGTATGGGCCTAATTGAGGTAGTAGATAATGGGGTCGGTATTCATCCTGATGACATGGTCATGGCTCTCACTCGTCATGCGACCAGTAAAGTTGCTGACGTTGCTAATTTGCATGGTATTACGACGTTGGGTTTTCGCGGTGAAGCGTTAGCGGCGATGGCTGCTGTCTCACGTTTGACCTTAATCAGTAGTCATGATGAGAGCGGTATCGGTCGTCAATTACAGGTCGCTGGCGTATTGGATGACACACCGAAACTGTTGCCAGTTGTTCATAACCGCGGTACCACGATTGTCGTAAAAGACTTGTATTTCAATGTGCCTGCCCGCCGTGGCAATTTGAAATCTATCGCTACTGAGTTCGGTCATATCGAAACGATTGTCCGAGAAGTCGCACTGGCGCGTGCCGATGTTGCTTTAACACTTTTTCATGACAATAAACAGCGGCTATCATTATCTGCAAGTGCTACGGGTATTAGTGGTAACAATGACAGCCGTTTGCCACTGCCGCGGTTGGAACAAGCGACTGGTATGGCATTGACAGATAATGCATTAGCAATATCGATAGATTTGTCGAGTCTGATACAGTCGTCTGTAGCGTATGATGATAGCAATGTTAATCAGATAGCGATTAGTGGTTGGTTATGGCCATTGCATCATGAAAAAACTGATTTACCAAAGCTGATTTATGTAAATGGCAGACTGGTAAAAGAAGCATTGATTAGCAATCAAATACGTCAACTGGCACAAGGTGCGCAGCTAGCAGGTATGGGGTATGCACTGTATTTTGATTTACCAACCCAATGGTTAAATATCAATGTACACCCATCTAAACAACGTATCAAAATAAGTCCATTGAATAATATTATGGCGCACTTAGGCCATACAGTTCGTACGCAGTTGAAAACGATTGATGTAGCTAAGTTTGGATCTGAGTCTGCATCTGCGTCCGTAGCGATGACAGAAACTGACAGCCAATATACTTCTGTGGCAAGAACAAGTAATGATGTTGCTCTAAGTCGTTCTTCTGAAATACCCATCTCGAGTAGTCAGTCTAGCAATAACCGAAGGCAGAATAATCAAGTAGAATCTAATAAGCAGTCTTATCAGTCTACTGCAAACCAATCATCTTCAAATAATCCTTCATTGCACGAGTCAGTGCAATCTCATATCAATGAACGATCAGACCAAAGTAACAACAGTAACAACAGCACGTCACATTATTCCGCTGTAGCAGTTCCCTCTGCATCTTTGCCAATTTGCTTAGATATCATCAACGATATAGAAACTATTGGTATTGACTCAAGCGCAGAGGATAAAAGTCTACCTTGGCTGTTATTTTATCACCAAAGGCAGTACGTACTGATAAGTGCTAAAGATTGGCAGTCTAAAATAAGCCAGCTATTTGAGTCACTTACCTCTAGTCAGCAAGTATTCAAAAAAGATAGATTGCCAAATAGTGCTACTGAGGTTAATCAACAACTTATGACGGTCAATACGCAAATGTCTGCACAGGATTCAATGATTTTTGTGAATGATCTTACTGAAATAATCATGAACAATGCTATTAAAGCGATAGACAGTCACCGCTTAGTAAAGCTAATGCTATCCTGAATATCTGAAAATAATTACAACATCTTAAAGCAATTAAACCAATTGATATCTGAGTTATCCATATATTATGAAAGGCCACTTTATGCAACATTCGTCTGATAGCATCTCTCACAAGTTGGCGGATAACAGCGTGGTTTGTCTTATAGCACCAACTGCTAGTGGCAAGACGTCACTGGCGTACGAGCTATACGATACAGGTCGTTTTGAATTAATCTCAGTGGACTCAGCACTGATATATCGTGATATGAATATTGGCACAGCCAAGCCAACAGTGGCTGAGTTGGCGCGTTATCCACATCATTTGGTCGATATCATTGATCCTATGCAAAGCTACAGTGTGGCTGAGTTTGTCAGTGACGTCGCTCGTCTTATTGACGAATGTCATAGAAATGGCAAGATACCATTATTAGTAGGCGGCACCATGATGTATTACATGGCGCTACTCGATGGATTGTCTCCTGTGCCCGATAGCGATGACAGCGTACGCGCGCGCGTAGAGCAGTGGCGTCAAGAGGAAGGTATTAGTGCTCTATATGATTATTTGGGTAGTATAGATCCTACAAGTCATGAACGTTTGAATGCTACTGATACTCAGCGTATCACTCGAGCAGTTGAAGTCTATCTACAAACAAATACCCCGATAAGTGACTGGCAGCGCAAGCCAAAGCAAGCCCTAGCCCATAACCCAGAGCAGCAATGGCATGCGCTATCGGTAATGCCGGATCGTCCATGGCTACATGATCGTATCGAACAACGCCTAGATATCATGTGGAATGAAGGACTAGTGACTGAAGTCATAGACTTACTAAAAAAGTATCCGCTCACGCCTAATATGCCTTCGATGCGCTGTGTGGGCTACAGGCAAGTACTAGAATACTTGGTGCACATTGATCATCCGATATTTGACGAAACTCATCTGGATAAAGCTCAATTTTATGAAGCTTTTGGCAAGCATACAGCTGTCAACGGAGAAGAAATCCCAGCTAATGTTGCTCAGTCAGCTGCTCAACCAAACATGGCTAACCAAGAGACCGAGGCGCTTGCTTGTCAGGAAATGCAAAATAAGGCATTATATGCTACAAGACAGCTAGCAAAACGTCAGTACACGTGGCTGAGAAAGGTAATGCAACTGCCCAGTGCATCATCAAGTGGGATAGCAGACTCTGAGAGCGGGGCTGATGCTAGCAGTCGTATGATATTACAAACGTTTGAAACCATGGCCGAAGCACGAGAGTACTTGTCTTAAAGTGCAATGATAGCCAACACAATTAGTTTCAAAAATTGACATAGATAGCTGTTATAATTTGGCTCAGTGCATTGAGCATTGTTATGATGTCTGGTTTATGAACTTTTGTAGGCAGAAATCATTAACGAAACAACTAGTTACTTAATTATTTACAATAATAACGTATTCGCGATAAAGTGGAATCACTTAAGAGCAACGAATATTTATTTAGATACGTTTTATAAAGAAAACACCTTATTGTATCTACCTTTTAGCCATTATAATTAAATTAACACTTAAAATAATTGGCACTCAAAACATAACTATATAATATTTAGGAGAGATTTCATGTCAAAAGGACAAACTTTACAAGATCCGTTCTTGAACTCGCTGCGCAAAGATCGCATTCCTGTCTCTATTTTTTTGGTAAATGGCATTAAACTACAAGGCCAAATTGAATCATTTGATCAATATGTTGTTCTCCTGAAAAACACAGTGAGCCAAATGGTATACAAACACGCCATTTCAACAGTCGTGCCAGCGCGTAACCCGCGTAGTAGTACGACGACAGGTACAAGTGCTCAGCCTCAGAGCGCAGTACCGACTGGTTATCAAGGCGGTGGCTTTGAACGTGGTAGCAACCCTGCTGCTGGCGGCTTTGAAGAGCGCGGATTTGCATCGAGTCGTAGTGGATTTAATCGTGGTGGTTTTAGCCAAGGTCAAGACCGTGGTTTTGAACGCGGTAGCTTTGGTCAAGGTCAAGAGCGCGGGTTTGAGCGTGGTGGCTTCGGCCAAGATCGTGGGTTTGATGCCACGGCAGATAACACAGGCTTTGAAGATAAGCCAAACGATGGTTCTAATGATAACAATAGCTAACTCATCGCATTAATCGAGCGCGTTGTCTGAAAAAACATTAAGACATGATTTATTCGTTTAAAACCTGCTGATATAGTGGGTTTTTTTTGTATAGATAGCAGCAAGCTCTTTATTCAGTATAAAGCACTATATTAGTGTAGATTTTGTAGACCATTACTAATATGAAACATAGTGTAGTAAAATAGCGTATTGATTCATTATAAAAATAGAGCGGATTCATGAGTGATACCAAAAACAACTTAACCCATGAGCAATTTATTACCACTGCTATCGAGGCTATTAATACCGAAATATCTGCGTTAGCACTGCTAACAGAGCAGATTGACGACAGATTTGCACAAGCATGTGACATCATTCTGACTTGTAAGGGTCGAGTGGTAGTCACAGGCATGGGTAAGTCAGGACTAATTGGACGCAAGATTGCAGCGACCTTTGCATCAACTGGTACGCCTGCTTTTTTTATGCATCCTGGTGAAGCAGGGCATGGCGACTTGGGAATGCTTGTAAAAGGTGATGTGCTGCTTGCTATTTCAAACTCAGGTGAGTCAGATGAAATCAAAATGTTACTGCCAGTTGTTAAGCATCTAAATATCCCTCTCATTAGTATCAGTCGTGATAAGCGCGGTATGTTGCCACGAGCAGCTAACATTGTATTGACGCTCGGTCAGTCGCAAGAGGCTTGCCCGCTTAATCTAGCGCCAACCTCCAGTACGACGGCTACTTTAGCCCTCGGGGATGCGTTAGCGGTTGCTTTAGTACACGCACGTAACTTCACTTCTGAAGATTTTGCGTTATCGCATCCTGCTGGTGCCCTGGGTCGTCAGCTATTGACGCGTGTCGAAGATTTGATGCATACCAACTCAGAAGACTTGCCTTTGATTCATCAGCAGGCCCCATTGCAACAAGCTTTATTTACCATGTCTGCTGGTCGCTTGGGCATGACAGTAGTGACTGATGATGCTAATAAGGTCGTCGGCGTGTTCACAGATGGTGATTTGCGCCGAGGGTTAGAAAAAGGCATCGATCTACAAACGCCAATGCATGAAGTAATGGTCAGCAATCCACGCCATATCAGTAAAACCATGCGTGCGTCAGATGCGCTGAGTGTTATGAATGAAAGTGGTATTAGCCAGTTATTGATTATTGATGATGAAGATCGTTTAGAAGCTATTATTACCGTGCATGATTTGCTGCAAGCTGGGGTCAAATAAGGTTTGTGAGTTGCCGTTGAAATAGTTAAGCTATATAGAATAACGCTTCGAAAATAAATATTAAAAAGAGATAAATAATGCAGGACTTGATACAGAAAGCCGGACAAGTAAAACTATTGGTCATGGATGTTGATGGTATTTTATCCAATGGTCAAATTATCTATGATGCTAATGGTGTTGAGACCAAAGCGTTCTCAGTACAGGATGGTGTGGGTGTTAAGTCGTTAGCGCGCTACGGTATTTTGACAGCCATCATTACGGGCCGTAGTAGTGCGATGGTAAACAAGCGCGCAGCAGAAATGGGCGTCAACCATGTGGTACAAGGCCGTGATGATAAGCTTGTTGCGCTAAACGAGCTGCTATTGTCTCTAGACCCTTTGCTGAACATCACTGCTGCCGACTGTGCCTATATGGGCGATGATTTACCAGATATTAAAGCGATGCAAACAGTAGGGTTTGCGGCAACCGTACCTAACGCGCATGCTGAAGTTATCAAGCGCAGTGACATGGTAACGACTCGTGCTGGCGGTACTGGTGCAGTGCGCGAGATATGTGACCTTATTTTAAAAGGTCATGGACATTATCAAGACTTTATCGCGCATTACACGCTTGATGAGGCGCAAACTCAGGATAAACAGTCGTGAATACACGTGTCTTAATTGTATTAGCCTTAATTATTGCTGGTATTGCGGGTTGGTTTTTTCAGCAGCAAGGCGACGTAACGCCGCCAGTCAATATTGAAACAACAGATGTCGATTATGAAGCCACTGATATCAAAGCCGTGCAGACCAATGAGCAGGGCGAAACCGAATATGAGCTTACTGCTGAATCTTTGACACATAATCCTGAGACCAATCAGGATGAAATGTCAGGCATTACCATGAATTGGGAACCATCTGCAGAGCAACGTTATCGTATTCAAGCGGGCAGTGCAGCCATCAGTCAACAGACAGGGGAGCTTAGTTTATCAGGTGGATTTACACTGGTGAGCGAAGGCAATAAGAGTACTCCTGATATCGAACCGATAAAAGTAACTGGTAGTACGCTAAAAGGTAATACGAAATCAGGCAAAGTATACAGTGACGCGCCTGTGAAAATCGAACAAGGCATGAATCGATTTGAAGCCTCTAGTATGACTGCCAATCTTGAGACGGGAGAGTATGAATTTGGCCAAGTTGCTGTTGCTTTTTCTCCATCTGAACGCCAAGACAAAGCATTGTTTTAGTCAAAGTCTTTCTTATTTACCGTGTCAAAAAATAGCAGCTAGCATAAAGTTTGCAAATCCTACCACCTATTATGAAATGAGTTATTTATATGAAACTTAAATTTTTGCCTACTTTACGCGCATCGTCACTCTGCTTGCACAAATTGCGCGCACTACCGATGGTGATGTTATTGGCGCTACCGCTATATAGTCACGCGTTGCCATCAGACTCTAATCAGCAGATCAAATTGCTAGCGGACAAAGCCACTTATAGTGAGCGTACAGGCGTGACCAGTTATGCAGGTAATGTCATTATTACTCAAGGTACGTTCAAGATGACGGCCGACAACATCACGGTCAATCTTTCTCAGCAGCGTAGCATTAACTCAGCGGTAGCAACTGGCCGTCCAGCGACTATGCAGCAAGTAGTCACGCAAGAAAAAGGCTTAGCAAAAGGGCAGGCTAATAAGATTGACTACAATGCAGTGTCTGGGATTATTACGCTAACCGGCAATGCAAAACTGGTTCAAAATGGTGCAAGCTTCGCTGGTAATGTTATCCGTTATAGCCTAAAAGCAGGTGATGTTGAAGCGACTGCTGGTGGTAATCAGCGCGTCGAACTGGTATTCCCGCCTAATAACGGTACAAACCAAAGTGGCGTACGTTAATCCAAATAAACAGGCTATGAGTAGGTAAGTCTGCCTTTAGCAATGCTTAAATTTTGTGAAAGTAAGAGTAAGTTATGAGCGATGATAAAAATCTAGACCTATCGGCATCAAATACCAATACGGCGCCTGTCGCTCGATTGACTATGCAAAATTTAGGCAAGCGCTATGGAAAGCGTTGGGTAGTCAAAGACGTTTCATTTTCTGTCGAACAGGGCCAAGTCGTCGGACTGTTGGGGCCTAACGGTGCTGGTAAAACGACAAGCTTCTATATGGTGGTGGGACTGGTCAATATGGATAAGGGCCGCGTTACGCTAGGTAAAATGGATTTATCTAAATACGCAATGCACGAGCGAGCGCGTGCGGGTATCGGCTATCTACCGCAAGAGGCATCAATCTTTCGTAAATTGTCTATCGAAGATAATATTTTATCTATCCTACAGACTCGTACAGAATTAAGTAAAGTTGAACAGCAGCAAGAGCTTGAAAAGTTGATTGGCGAGTTCCATTTAGAACATGTGCGCAAGTCTCAGGGTATGAGCGTGTCAGGCGGTGAGCGTCGACGCTGTGAGATTGCGCGAGCATTAGCCGCTGATCCTAAGTTTATCTTATTGGATGAGCCTTTTGCAGGGGTAGATCCTATCTCTGTTGGTGATATTAAAGACGTTATTTTGACATTGAAAAATCGTGGCATTGGCGTTTTAATCACTGATCACAATGTCCGAGATACATTGGCTATTTGTGAAAAGGCTTATATCGTATCAGAAGGCGCTATCATTGCAGAAGGTACTTCAGCTGAAGTGTTAGAAAATGATTTAGTAAAATCTGTTTATCTAGGTAAAGACTTTCAAGTATAAGTGAGAGCGTTAAATCCCTTATCTCATACTCTATTTTATATAGTGCGCTCAAAACAAAAAGGTGCCGTTAAAGTAGAGTTATGCTGGTATGGATTTTCCTTACTTCCTATGCATTCCACTTTCCAAACGCTACGTAAAATTCATAATAATAACTTTGTAATTTCTAATTAACTAATAGAACTGGTTAACACTATTTTATATAGAGCTTATAAGCCAGTTACTACTTATATCTATAATTAATATCTCTACAATTAACATTATCCTCTTTCAAGTACAGCTTGCAAAACCAATGGCTGACTTATCATAATAAATATTTTTGAATCAGCGCCTATAAAGCGTGACAGTACTTTCTTCATTATTCTCGATTGATCCTCTGAATAAGGCTTATAAGCTATGGCAAAAAATAAAAGCAGCTATGTCTGTCAGCATTGCGGTGCGCATTTTGGTAAGTGGGCTGGGCAGTGTACGGATTGCGGGGAATGGAATAGCTTGGTCGAAGCCCCAAATGTCAGCATGCCACATCACAATAAAAGCACCGCGAAGCCTAATAACGCACGAGCTGCTACTCGTGGTACCAGTGCACCAGCTGGTAACTATTCTGGCACTCACAGTGCTGTCATGCCGCTTAATGCAGTAAGTGTGACGCTCGACACGCGCCTACCAACCGGTATCAGTGAGTTTGATCGCGTACTCGGCGGTGGACTAGTGGCAGGTTCTGTGGTGTTAATCGGTGGTGATCCGGGTATTGGTAAATCAACTATCTTGCTACAAACGGCGACCAACATGGCACGAGCCGATTCATTGGCAGGTAGTGCACTATACGTGACGGGTGAAGAGTCACTTGCACAGGTGGCCATGCGAGCCAAACGCTTAGACTTGCCTGCTGATAGACTGCGTGTACTGGCCGAAACTAATGTAGAAACTATCTGTGCTGCATTAACGCAAGAGCAGCCAGCAATCGCTATTATTGATTCTATTCAGACAATTTATACAGACGCTATCAACTCTGCGCCAGGTGGTGTCAGTCAGATTAGAGAGTCTGCTGCAATTTTGACTCGCTATGCTAAGCAAACAGGTACAGCGCTATTTTTAGTCGGACATGTAACCAAAGAAGGTACGCTAGCGGGTCCGCGAGTATTGGAGCATATGGTTGATACCGTACTTTATTTTGAAGGCCAGTCTGACTCGCGTTTTCGTATGATTCGTGCGGTCAAGAATCGCTTTGGTGCGGTTAATGAACTGGGCATCTTTGGTATGACTGATATGGGGCTCAAAGAAGTCGCTAATCCATCAGCGATATTTTTAAGTCGTTATGACAAACCTGTTGCTGGGTCAGTTGTCATGGTCAGTCGTGAAGGTACAAGGCCGTTACTAGTAGAAGTGCAGGCCTTGGTCGATGATTCACAAGGCTCGCCTAGAAGGATGGCATTGGGTTTAGACTTTCAACGTTTATCCATGTTACTAGCAGTGATGCATCGTCACGGCGGAATACATACCAGTGGACAAGATGTCTATGTCAACGTTGTTGGTGGTGTCAAAGTCATAGAGACGGGATCTGATTTGGCCGTACTGTTGGCCTGTGCTTCAAGTATTAAAGAGAAGGCGTTACCATCTTCATTAGCAGTATTCGGCGAAGTTGGTCTATCGGGAGAGATACGCCCAGTACCCAATGGACAAGAGCGCCTGAAGGAAGCGATGAAGCATGGGTTTAAGCATGCCATCATTCCAAAGGCCAATGCACCTGCTAAAGATGTGCCTCAGTTCAAAGGTATCAATGTGATTGCTGTTGAACGACTTGATAATGCCATCGAAAGCGCATTTGAGTTATGAGATATATAGAACTAATAGTACTTCGTTTTGAGTAGCTTAGTAGCTACTATTAGCCTAGAGCGATAAATATAAACCATAAAAAACGCCTAACTAATAATTAGTTAGGCGTTTTTTGCTATATAGGCTAGCAATATTATTGGTCTTTAAAACCGATATCTAAAACTAAGGTCCTGCAACGCGCTCGATAGCAACGTTACCCACGCCTTTGCTTGTAATACCGAGTTTTTTGGCAGCACCATAAGATAAATCTAATACACGGTTACCATGGAATGGGCCGCGATCGTTCACTTTTACCACGACACTTTTGCCATTGGTCTTGTTAGTAACTTTAACATAGCAGTTTAATGGTAATGAGCGATGCGCTGCAGTTAGACCGTTCATGTCAAAAGTTTCGCCACTGGCAGTCTTGCGACCATGAAACTTACGACCATACCAAGACGCAAGGCCAGTTTGCTTAAATTTGCTGACAGAGTTAGAGGCAACAGCTGTTAGGCGCTCTAGGACATCTTCATCATTGGTAACTTGTGTCGTATCATTGGCTAACAATGAGCTGCTAAGCGCCAATGAAGTCGGCTGACGGGCTGACTTTACCAAACTTGATGCACCATCATGTTGACGGCTTAATTCACCAAGTACACGGTCAATGTGGGAGGCGTTATCTTGCGAAATCATAGCAAGTGTGGTCTTTGCTTCTACAGCATTTGCATTGGTCGCGAATGCAGAGCCAGCAAATAACATTGCTGACATTGTAAGTAAACCAGATAAACGCTTGTTCATAAATACCTCTATAACTTATACATCAAAACCTAACTCTAAATATTTTAGATTGAGCATGGCATTAATCTCTTGTTTTCATATTGATTAATGAGTGGCTCTTATAGATATTAATATATGGTAATTTTTCATTTCATTATCATCAGTGTTCAGCAGAAATAGAGCTAAAGTGACTGACGATACGCTCAAATGATAGTTAGCGATAAGCATTGAATACAAAGTCCAAAATCAGGACTGAGTGACAATGTCACTATATGTCGTATTTACATGATGTGCGATATACAAACTTCTTTAGAATGCTACGTTAATAAAGGGTTCAGAGGACATCGCGTATCGCTTTGTTATCAAACCGTTAATTAAGTAGTGTATTTGAAAGTCTGGAATCTACAAGATGCTAACTATACGGCTACGCTACAACCTAAATATATTTAAATGCAAAGTTTATTAGTAGCTATGTACGGGTTATGTATCAGAGTACAGTAAAACGAGGTTAACGCAATTTTTTGTAAAAAACAAGGAATAAAATCTTTCTGAAATTATAGGTGGTTAACTAATATCGGAAATTACGTCAATTTTCTAGTAAAAATAATGGGCGCTAAAACGAACAATTATTTCGGATTTGTTACTATTATAGTGATTGATACGAACATACATGATATGAAAACCATAAAAATAAAAAAGCCACAGCGCTAAGAATAAAACTCTTCTTCGCGCTATGGCTGATTGTCTTTTATCAAATCATTAGTAGTACAAAACAATTTATCTTAATGATACTACCATAATTATTATAACGACTTACTCGATAGACGATTTATACAGAAAGTATCTTATACAAGTTAGCCGGATTTATGCGTATGGATAGACATGAGTAGGCCAAATCCTGCCATCAAAGTCACGATAGCCGTACCCCCATAACTAATAAATGGTAGTGGAACACCTACGACAGGTAAAATGCCGCCAACCATGCCGACATTGACGAATATATAAACAAAGAAAGACATAGCGATAGCACCAGCCAACAATCTACTATAAACATCAGGATGGGTGAAAGCGATATATAAGGCGCGTGACAGAAGGCAAAAGTAAATGAACATCAGTAGCATCACACCGAGTAAACCAAACTCCTCGGAGAAGGCGGCAATAATAAAGTCAGTATGGCCTTCTGGTAAGAAATGTAGGTGTGATTGCGTGCCTTCCAGATAGCCTTTTCCAGTGAGGCCACCAGAACCGATGGCTGTCTTCGATTGAATGATGTTCCACCCAGCACCTTGTACATCCGCTTCAGGATTAAGTAGTGTTAATACCCGCGTACGCTGATAGTCGTGGAGTAAAAAGTTCCAAGCAAAAGCAATAAACGGCACAGCCAAAATTACAGCAGCAGAAATCAGTCGCCACGAGAGGCCTGCTAAGAAAAGCACAAATATACCACTAGCAGCGACCAGTAGTGATGTACCAAGATCGGGCTCTTTAGCAATTAATAGCACCGGTACAATGATCAATGCCAAGGTGATAGCAATGCTAGACGCTGACGGTGGCAAATCACGCTTAGACAAAAACCAAGCACACATCATTGGCATGCCAAGCTTCATGAACTCTGAAGGCTGCACACTACCGAACCCAGGCAAATTGATCCAGCGCTGAGCACCCATACGTACTTCACCAATAATATCTACCAATACCAATAATATAAGTCCTAAGACATAAAATATGGGCGTGAAAGTACGATAGAGACTGGGCGGTATCTGCGCCATGGTAAACATCACAGCAAATGCCACCCCATAGCTGACCATTTGGCGAATGACCATACCAATATCTTGGCTTGCGGCGCTGTATAGAATCGTCAGACCAATGCAACAAACCGTCAATAACAGTAAAGTTAACCATGGGTCGATATGAATACGTTGCCATAGTGTCGGTGCGTGACCTTGACCCAAATGATGGCTTTGACGTGAAAAACGATATTGCGGGTTAGAAGACATAGGCAGAATTTGGCTAACAATTGGTGTAGGAGGGAAGTACTAACTAAATTATTTCATTATAAATAATGATGAGAAACGTACTTAAAAGTACTAACTTTAATAAAAGTATGCGAGCAAGCAATGGCTATATAATTCACAAATAATAATAAAGTCACTCAATTATAAAAGTTATAAGGATAAGTGTTAATTATCAATATTGGACTTCAAATTAGAAGCGATAGTTTAGCCTGCTTGTTGAAAATTTGATAGTATCGATAAAACGTTTTTAGCGGTAGTTTCTTGCAATGATAAAATCAAAAACCCATGCGTATAGGCAAATTTGCCAACCTATTATTACCCTTATCCTATGTGCTGGCAGTGTCAGTGCTCATGCCGTTATTATCAGTGATGATAGTGAACGCCGTATTCAAATACGTCAAAGTAGCAGTACAAGCAATAACAGTAATGCGTATATAACACCCTCTACCAATAGCTCATATCAGCGTCCTGGTGTCACCATGTTGAGTGGTGCGAATGCATCAAATGGCGACAGTATGCAAAACTTGATTGTACAAAAACAGCGTGATTTCGAGATTGATGCTAGGTTG
Organism: Psychrobacter sp. P11G3; assembly: GCF_001435845.1. Lineage (NCBI taxonomy): Bacteria > Pseudomonadati > Pseudomonadota > Gammaproteobacteria > Moraxellales > Moraxellaceae > Psychrobacter > Psychrobacter sp. P11G3. Next base: position 1,940,275 of record NZ_CM003596.1, on the reverse strand, counting down.
TCTATTGAAGAAAACAAACGTGTGAATGTAGTGAGACGCGGTACTACTTATAGTACAGCAAACAACACCTATAATGGTGCTTATAACGATTCTATGAATATGGACTTTAATGCATGGTTAAATAGCAATAGTTATCGTGCCAGACAAGTAGCAGAGTATGAGCGTTATCTTAGCGCACGAGTCGGATCACAGAATGTACCGCCATTGTCTCAACTGCTGACGACTGCCCGTAGTTGGAGTAAATGCGGATATGAGCCTTATCAACTGCCACCTCAAGAACTATGGTCTAACATTGTACCAACATTACGCCTTTATAGTGAGTTGAAAAACCAAGGCATTTTACCACTCAGCAGTGAGATACGTTCGGTATATCGTAACCCAGGTTTGAATGATTGTGCAGGCGGGGCAGACGGTAGTAAGCATATGAATGCAAGTGCTATCGATATCTGGGTACCTGAGTATGAAGACAATCTATGGCGCTTGAGTACCATGCATGATGGCTTATGTCAGTTTTGGCAGTATCAAGGACAGCCTTATAACTTTGGCTTAGGATTATATGCGACAGGGGCTATTCATTTAGATACTGATGGTTATCGCAAATGGGGATTCAATCACGCTAGTAGTTCCTCTTCTTGCCGCTATTAATTGAGTTATCAAGAATCGAGAATTCAAATAATTATAAAGTTAGCCGAGATAACGCTAGATATATATTCATTTTTATATATACTATTCCGGTGTTTACTAAAAATAATAATTTTGTAATTATTTGGTAGGATTCATAGGATAGACGCATGAGTTCATTAAAAATTTGTTTGGTCTTTAAAAACTATGCTTTAATAATATGTGTTATCAATCGCCTTTATATTTTCATGGCTTATAAAGAAAACCACCAAATTTACTTTAAGCGAAAACTATGAAAAATCAGCGCTCGACAATGAAAAACTATCATAAATTAAATAACGAGAAGCAAAGTTTTTTGCACTCGAACTATAGGTATGGTGCTTTGTTTACTTCTGCACTTATGTCGGTATTACTGATTAGTGCGTGTAGTACAGAGATGTCCTCTGAAAACAATATGATAGTGACGGATAAGGCTGATAGACATATACAAAGCTCTAAAGAGATAGAAGATAGTATCAAGAACTCTTATGCTCGTTTGGCCTCTAAGCGCTCTGATGTCTGTCCAAAACTAATTCAGGAAGAAACGGGTAATCAGGTTATCGAACGTATATCAGAGGTCATGGTAAATGACTACTGTGATTATTTTTTATATCCGCGAGAGGGTCAGCGCCTCAATGTTAAAGTAGATAACCGTCAAATAGAAGCGCTATTAATTGTGCCAACGCTACACAACTTTGCCAATGGTAATTATAAAGTGACGTCTTATGATAAGCATGTTATCCGTTTGAGCTATAACGGGGCTACCCATAAGCCTGAGCATTTTGTCTATGATGTTGCGCTAAAAATTTCTGACGCCAAGTATTCTTAATACTAAGCATTTCTAATATTTCACTTCTTATTTAAAGATTATAGCCGTTCAAATATTAATGGACATATTATAAGTAGTATTCTTTACCATTTATAATACGTCCATTTGATTGATAACGCTTATTTCTAATATTGCTTCATAGCAATTTATTTCTTACTGGTTTTCTTTGCCGCTTTCTTTTCTTTCCACGGATCTTCTTGCCCAACTGTAACTATTAAAAAATTATCAGGCTTTAGCGTATCTCGCATGGTTTGATTGACCTCTGAAAGAGTGACTTGATCAATACGATTGGTATAGTCAGCTAAGTAGTTATTCGGTAATTGGTAAAAATTCATCATTCCGAGTAAGCCATTAATACCTGCATTGCTCGCAAATCCCATCGGGAAGCTGTTTTTCAGATTGTCTGTAGTCAAGCGCATCTCATTATTAGTGATGCCCTTGTCCAGCGTTTCGTTGATAACCGCTAAGCTTGCATCAATGGCCGCACGCGCCTTGTCATTACGTGTTGAAAAACCAATCTGGTAGGGACCTCGAGAGAGCATTGGATTCATCGATCCTGAGATTCCATAAGTATAGCCAAGGTTTTGTCTCACCTCCGTCATTAGCCGCGCATTAAAATCACTGCCTGCCATGACTTCGTTTCCAACAGCAAAGTTGGTCTGCTGCTGCTGTGCTATTGGGTCGGTAGCTCGTTTACTACCCAGCTGTCCCATAAGGACAGTGGTTTGAGTGCTTGGAAATGGAATATGAACGTGCTGCGCTTTAGTCAGCGGTTTCGGCTCAGGTAAGTCAGTTGCAGCTTGGCCAGTAGGTAATTTAGCAGTGATGTCTTCTGCCAGTTTTTTCGCTTGTTCTAATGTCAGGTTGCCGGTCATAGCAACAGATGCGTTTGCTGCCACTAGATATTTATTTTTAAAGTCTATCAGTTGTTGTTTCTCAATCGTAGGAACGCTTTCTAGCGTGCCGACTGATGGATGCGCGTAAGGGTGAGTACCATATAGAGCATCATTGAAAGCGATACTTGCTAGGCTATTGGGATCTTGTTTCTGTTGCTGCAGGCCGACCAACAGTCTTGCTTTATTGCGAGCTAGAACTTGCTCGTCAAACGTAGGCTCACTTACCATCTGTGTCATTAAGTCAATGGCTGGCAGGAGATGCTTATCATCAGATAGGCTACGCAGTGAAACGATAAACATATCCTTATAAGCACTACTGCTTAAATTAATGCCCAACGTTTCCACTGCACGTGTAAATGCGTTTTCATCTAGGCTTTTTGAGCCCTGTTCGAGCATCGTCGCTGTCATATTAGCAATACCAAAACTTTCTTTTTTGATACTACCATCACGCGCGCTACCAGCATTAAAACGCAAATCCACATCGACGATTGGCAAGGTGGTCGTTTGTACAAACATAACAGGTACGCCAGACTTGGTCTTAAACTGTTGAATGGTTGGTACGGTGACTTTTAAAGGTTTGTCATCGTCTAAGCTGGTCAGTTTAGATAAGGCAGCAATGGGCGCACTTGCATCGACTGCAGCAGGTGAGCGGTAATCTTCAGCAGCTGTTGTATCAGCTTGAGCAGTAGTCGCCAAGATGCTAAAAGCAAAAATTACGCTAGCACTGAGGTAGGCTCGCTTTTTAGATGCGATAGTGCTACTTATAGAGGATGAAGCAGTCTTAAAAGATTTTTGTTTTGCTTTAAAGTCGTATTTATTCTGAATCATGAGTTTCTTCTTATTAAGAATACGGTGTTATGGCCATTTTTATGAGACGTTTGATAATAGGCAACTACTATTTCGCTGAGGTTTTATTGTCTTTAGGTGGCACGACATGCATCACCGTTAAGTTGTCTTTGACCAAATATTTTTTACTGGCAGCCTGAATATCAGCCATACTGATACCATCGAGCTTAGCTGGTAACTTAGCAAGTAATCTATCATCTAGACCGATAGATTGTAACGAGCCAATCATACGTGCTTGTCCTTCCATGCTGTCTTGTGCATAGATCAAACCAGTCACCGTATTGGTCTTGGCGCGACTGATTTCATCATCGGCAATAGGATCGGTTTTTAACTTTTCTATTTCTGAGGTTATGGCTTGTTGTGCTTGCTCTAAGCTGACGCCTTCACGAGGAGTTGCTTGTATTAAAAATAGCCCATCTCCGCGATCTAACAAGTCGTAAGAAGTACCAACCGTGGTAAGCAGACCTTGCTCACGTATCAGTCGACTCTCTAAGCGTGCAGATAAGCCGCCATCGAGCACATCTTGAGCGAGTGACAGGGCATAAGCTTGTTTTTCATTGTTGGTGCCTGCTGTTGCAAGGCTTGGCACGTTGTAACCCATCAGTAGAACGGGCACTTGTACGGCTTGCTCAGAGTCTACCTTTTGATAACCACGGAAGCCTTTTTGAGTCACAAAAGTACGTTTGGGTAGGTTGCTTTTTTCTAAATCACCAAAGTAACGTTTGACTTGAGTGAGTACTTCTTGTGGTTGCACGTCACCGACGATGACTAACGTTGCATTATTTGGTGCATACCACGTCTTATACCAGTCTTTTAAATCTGAAAGTTTAATCGATTCTAGCTCGTTCATAGGTCCAATGACAGATTCGCCCTTTGGGCTGTCAGGTAAGGCCAGCAGACGAAATGACTCATACGCTTTGGCAAGTGGATTGTCATCAGTACGTTGGCGGCGCTCTTCCATGACCACTTGATGCTCTTTGGCAAATTCTTTGTCATCGAATATAAGGTTTTTCATGCGATCTGCTTCAAGCTCTAACGCTAATGGCATGCGATTGGCAGGGAATAGCTCGTAGTACCCCGTATAGTCATAGCTGGTAAAGGCATTGTTGACGCCGCCAAACTTAGCAATTAGCCGCTCATAATCATCACTAGAAACATTGGTCGTGCCCTTAAACATCATATGCTCGAGTAAGTGAGAGATACCACCTTTATCAAGAGGCTCATCTGCCGAGCCCACTCGGTACCAGATTTGTGTCATAGCGACTGGGGCACGGTGGTCTTCTTTTATAACGACTTTTAGACCATTTTCTAACTGATATTCATGTCGACCTGACATGTCCATTGTCAACTCAGACGACTGTGTGTCTTTGCTCGTTTTATTTTCATCTGATATGTTTTGAGCCGAGCTATCTGTTGTGATTGAGCTTGTCGCAGTTGCAGAATTAGTAGGCATCGTATTGGTTTGACACGCAGCAAGTGACGCTGCTACTGCTAAGGCACAAGCAACGCGTAATGGCGCAGCTGCTAGAGGTAAAGACAATGGCATGGTATGGTCTACTTATATAAAATAATAATAGAATAATTAAATGCTAATCATAGTGATAGAAGGCATTACAAAGAGGTCTGAGCACCAACCATAACGCTAGCAGTCGGTCTAAACTCTTGCGTCGTGGTGCAACCGGTCACCAATATAGTCGTCGTTAATAAAACAGCCACACTGATGCTGCTGATTTTTTTATAGTGCTTAGAGAATAATGACATAACGGATTCCTAATAAGTATTTATCGAATAAGTCTTGGTAGAGTAGGCGAAGTCTGACAAGTAACAGGTCAGAATTTTGTGTCCAAACCTTAAGCAAAACTTTCTCAAATCATCGAGTGATTTTTTAAACAAATAAATTTTGAAGATAGTCTAATAGGGTAAGGGCTGAGCATGACTTGAATTATGCTAAAATAGGTCAAAATTAAGCGTCATGTCGCTCGTAGCCAGATGACAACCTATAAATCCATTAACAATAAACAAATAATTGATTGTGATAACTTTTAGGGCAAACTTATGAACAACCCAAACAATAGCAACCGCGTAGTCATTAACCTTGATGCGGGTCTTGACGACTTAGATGACGATGATATTACCTTACCCAGTCTACCGGTGCAATCTGTGCCCATTATTGATAAAACAGAGAATGTTGTTCCACAAAAGGGCAGTACGGTAAATAAAGACGTCTCTAGCAATGATGCTGCAGACAATATTGCTTTGGCGACACCAATTGTTATGACAGAAGAGCATAACGTCCCTAAGGGTAATTCTGAAAGCTTTTCAAGCGCTACAGAGACAGCCGCTACAAGTGAAACTAACACTGCGTCAACCATTCCTGCTATGCCATTGCAAGAGCAATTGGGTGACACGCCAAGTGTAAACCCGGTAGCTGACAGCGACACACAGGCAGCTACTAGCAAAGAGCCTGCTACAGAGTCACAAGAGACTAAAGAGAATAAGAAAAAGGGCAGCTGGTTTAACCGTATGAAAACGGGCCTCAGTAAGTCACGCAAAAACTTAGCCGAAGGCATGGTCAGCATCTTAATCGGTGGTAAAGAGATTGATGACGAGCTATTAGAAGAAGTCGAAGATCAGCTATTGGTAGCTGATATTGGTGTCAACGCGACGAACCGTATCATCAAGAGCCTCACCGAGCAAACAGATCGTGGTGACTTGATCTATGCTCATTCTTTATATAAAGCATTGCAAAGTGAATTGGTTGATATCCTAACGCCAAAAGTTGAGCCATTGGTGATTGATACTAGCAAAAAGCCGTTTGTTATATTGGTAGTAGGTGTCAATGGCGTAGGGAAAACCACAACGATTGGTAAGCTTGCCAAGCGTCTACAAGGTGAGGGCAAGTCAGTCATGCTGGCAGCGGGTGATACGTTCCGTGCAGCAGCTACTGAGCAGCTACAGATTTGGGGCGAGCGCAATAATATTCCAGTGGTAGCGCAAGGTCATGGTTCTGACAGCGCTTCTGTCATTTTTGATGCGATGCAATCAGCCAAAGCAAAAAATATCGATGTGCTTATCGCCGATACTGCTGGACGTCTGCAAAATAAAACGCATTTGATGGCAGAGTTAGAGAAAGTCGTACGTGTCATGCGTAAAGCGGATCCAAGTGCCCCGCATGAAGGTATGATTGTGCTGGATGCTGGCACGGGTCAAAATGCTATCAACCAAGTTGAGCTGTTTAATAAAGTTGTGCCACTGACAGGTATTACTATTACCAAACTAGACGGTACTGCTAAAGGTGGTGTGGTATTTAATATTGCCGAAACGACAGATGTGCCTATCCGTTATATTGGTGTGGGTGAGTCGATTGATGACTTGCGTTCTTTTAGTCCGAAGCAATTTGTCGCCGCTTTGTTCGAGACCGACGATAAAGAATAAAATAGCCAGTTTTAGCTGGTAAATCATTTTGAAAAGAATAGGGAAGTAGACGCTATGATAGTTACCACAGCAGCCTTTGGGTCACATCGATTAACACTGATTGCTCGTGTCAATGGGCATGGTCAGCCTATGCTCGTTGAAGCCAACTGGCTGCTAGCAGGTAACTCATGGCATAGCTCAAAATCTGTACCCAAACTTAAAAAGTACTATGGTCTGACAGATGAAGACTTTACCTTTATAGATAAAAATAGCCTAAGCATGAATGAACCTGCTCAAGCGTTATTAATAGAAACGATTTTTCAACTTAAAGACTATGCTGATGGTAAACGTAAGACGTTAGACTTGCCTTTGGATTTTTCTATGGGCACTGAGTTTCAGCAAAGAGTATGGCAGGCACTGCAAGGTATTGAGTATGGCGAAACCATTAGCTATGCTACCCTCGCGCAGCGTGTCAACAGTCCAAAGGGATTCCGTGCGGTTGCGCAGGCCAATGGCAAAAATCCTTTTAGCATTATCGTGCCTTGTCATCGAGTGATTGCAAGCGATGGCAAACTTGGTGGCTATACAGGCGGGCTAGATAAAAAAGAGTATTTATTAGCACTAGAAGGAAGTTGGACGTAAAACTGAGTCCAAATCTGTCTTAATAAAAAAGGGCCAAATACTTTTAGTATCTGGGCCTTTTTATTGAACAATTAATACGCTTATGCTTCAAGCTGAGCCATGACTTCCGCAGAGAAGTTCACGTTAGTATAAACTTCTTGTACATCATCGGCATCTTCCAACATATCAATCATCTTTATGATCTTTTCAGCATCATCAACATTGTCGATCTCAGCCGTGGTAGATGGTGACATAGTGACTTCGGCATTGTCAGAAACAAGACCAGCCGCATTAAGGGCATCTTGAACTTGACCGAAGCTTTCCCATTCAGTGATAACGAGTAAGCTTTCGCCATCATTTTCGATATCAACGGCGCCCGCATCTAGTGCAACGAGCATGACTTCATCTTCTAAGCTGACATCGTTAAAAGTGATCTCGCCACGTTTAGTGAATAAATACGCCACTGAGCCTGATGTGCCAAGATTACCATCATTCTTGGTAAAAGCATGACGTACTTCGCTGACCGTACGATTAAGGTTATCCGTCATGGTTTCGACCAATACAGCCACACCACCAACACCATAACCCTCGTAACTGACTTCTTCCATATTCTCATTATCGCCGCCACCTGTGCCACGATCGACAGCACGATTAATCGTGTCGCGCGTCATATTGACGGATAGGGCTTTTTCGATAACGGCACGTAAGCGTGGGTTTTTGTCAGGATCGGGATCGCCTTGTTTGGCAGCTGAAACGATTTCACGAATAATTTTGGTAAATATCTTACCCCTTACTGCATCCTGACGGGCTTTACGGTGTTTAATATTTGCCCATTTTGAATGGCCTGCCATATAACATCCTTAAGTTCTACGTACTATTTTTATGGGTAAAAAGAGTGATCAACAACAACCTTCGGTATCTGATTGCCTAATTTTATACTATCATTACTTTGTCTATTTGAGGTAGTAGCGCTACTGGCACGTTAATGATTTGTATGTTGTTGAGAGTGCTTTTTTGCTACACTGTGGCAACTTATAGATTGTATTCACTGTGATAGGTGAGCGATATTATAAACCAGTTTTAGCTATTTTGACCAACTTGCCCTTATCCATCACATTTTAAGTCATTGCGTGCTATCAAGCCATTGATTTTATAAAGTACTGATTCTATGAAGCAACCAACCGCCGAAGCTCTTACACACTTGCGTAACCGTACGCATATCATTATTGAAGGCACAGATACTCGTCTGGGTAAGCTCTTTGATATTGTATTGCTGATTGCAATTTTAGCCAGTGTGGCCGTCGTCATGCTTGATAGTGTGCTATATATGCGTTTGCAGTATGGCACGTTGTTCTTTTATGCAGAGTGGTTTTTTACCATTTTGTTTACCATTGAGTATGCGTTAAGGCTGTTTTCAGCACCCAACCGCTTACGATATGCTTTTAGTTTCTTTGGAATAGTAGACTTACTGTCTGTATTGCCAAGTTATTTGAGCCTAATGTTTGTAGGCGTGCAGTATCTACTCGTGATACGGGTATTACGTATTTTACGTGTGTTCCGTGTTCTTAAGCTCAAAGCTTATATGCAACAGGCTGGGTTTTTGGCATCCGCATTAAAAACCAGTCAGCAGAAAATTACGGTTTTCTTCCTATCGCTTGTATTGTTAGTAACCATCTTTGGTTCAATTATTTATGTGGTAGAAGGGCCGGAAAATGGATTTACCAGTATTCCATTGTCTATCTACTGGGCCGTTGTTACGATGACGACGGTTGGCTACGGTGATATGTCACCCAAAACACCACTCGGCCAAGCAATTGCAACCATGGTCATGATCACTGGTTATTCGATTATTGCTGTACCAACAGGTATTTTCACATCAGAGCTAGCACGTAACATGCGTCCACAACTTAACCCAGTGACTTGTCCAAACTGTGGTAAGTTCGGCCATGCAGTAGGGGCAGACTTTTGCGATCGTTGTGGACACGCGCTACATATCTAAAGATAGATTTAATCGTGAAAGTACATGAATATATTACGCATCGATGTATTCATCAACCAGTGGAGACAGGTCGATCTCGACGCCTAGATTGACCAGATTCCAGTACTGTCCTGATACAGTACGGTCTAGCATCATAGTGGTAGCTGAGGGTTGAAACTGACCAAAGTACTTCAAAGACGTACGCATCTGTGCAATGGCCTCGTGATGGACTTGGCTACTGCCAAAATCAAATTCGCCTTCTTGATAGGGGCTAATGGATAAAGGTTTGAGTCCGATAGATAGCCACTTTTCGTAAAACTCGCCAGGGATGTTTTTGTCATCTTCACGGCGAATATCTAGGGCAATCAAATCTTGCTCAAGTGCAGTAACGTCACCTCTTAGCGCATGTTTGACAAAGCGTTTGAATAGCTGCACTTCGCTATCACTATAACTGCGGATACCCCCAAAATCATATGCCACGACACTGCCGTCATGACGGAACGCAAAGTTACCTGGATGAGGGTCGCAGTGCATACGGTACAACCCAAACAGCTGCCCTGCGGTAAAATGAAACAGACGCTCTGCTATTTTTTGTTTGACGTCATTGTCCCATGTCGCAGCGACAGTCAATGTCTCTCCCATCTCTTCGGTCAACGTTAAAATCCGTCTAGAAGAATGGCTGCTAATCACTTTTGGAATAATAAGGCCTTCATCTTCTGCATGAAAAGCGCCGAATACGCGTAAGTTATGAGCTTCTTTAACATAGTCCAATTCATCATGCAGGCTCTGGCGAATCTCATTAAAAAGCTGCTCTTGTAGTTGCTTACTCATATTGAGCACGCCAGCGATTTTTAATGCCATACGTACTTGTTTGAGGTCGCTATCACAGTTTTCATCAACATCAGGATACTGGACTTTAACTACCACTTTTTGACCCGATGGCAACGTCGCTTTGTGCACTTGTCCAATAGATGCTGCGGCAAAGGGTGTCTCTTCAAACTCGCTGAATAATTCTAAGATTGGCGCTTTCAGTTCGCGTTCAACTTGAGCTCGTATCTGCGCATACGGCATTGGCGGCGCATCTTTCTGTAGCTTTTCAAGTGCTGACGCAACCTCAGGCGGGAACACATCCTTATATTGTGAAGCAATCTGTCCGACCTTCATCACTGCGCCTTTCATCTCGCCCAATGTCTCAGCAATTTGAACGCCCACGTCTTGCATCAGATCTGAGCGAGCTTGCAGACGTTTTTCTTCGTCACTTGAGAGATGCTTAAATGAGTTTTTAGCGGCTTTGCCAGCAATACTCGCTGTCATGCCAGCGAGTTTCATAAAGCGTTTTCCGGACGATTTTGCCATTCATGTCACCGTATAATGGGTTATTTGCTCAGTCGTAATTCTATTATTTTAATTGCAAGATTACTGTTTGACTAATGTGTGAAGACGCGAGTAATCATTTACAAAAAAGTAAGCACAGTCATATCATTTGTTTGTGTCAACTGCATACATATTGCTCAACCAGTAATCAAGCGCCATTTGATAGCCTAATTGTCCCAAGCCGCAAATGACTCCGACTGCAACGTCACTTAGATATGAATGATGACGGAAAGGTTCACGGGCATGAACATTGGATAAATGTACTTCTATAAATGGCTTTTGGGTGGCCAATAGCGCGTCGCGTAGAGCCACTGAAGTATGCGTAAATGCAGCCGGATTGATAATAATAGCGTCAATTTGGGCAGATTTATCCGCCAATAATCCATGATGCTGAATGTCGTCTACTAGCTTACCTTCATGGTTGGACTGTATGCATATTAACTCTACACCGTGGCGTGCGGCGCGCTCAACTAGTTGCTTTTCTATATCAGCAAGTGTCGTATGACCATAAATATGCGGTTCCCGTTTACCTAGTAAATTCAGATTTACGCCGTTTACCAGTAGTAATTTATGAGTCAGTATTTGATTTGAGTTTTCGTTAGTCGATTGTTCGGCTGTTTTTGATGGAGTAGAGGAGGTCATAATGGTCTCGGTAACTATTGAGCGGTGTTAATAATTTATTATAATATAAGAATAATCTAAGGTGCGCGGCGTCAAGCTAAAATGGCTTCAACGCATTTTGCTCTTTATCATAACAGCTTGCCAGCTAGGTTATAAAAATTTGTCTAAAAAATTATTTAGATATCAAAAAGCATATTAAAAGTCTTTATGTTGCTAAAAACCCGTGCTATGATATTTTTTATGCAATAAATATTGCAAGTTTGTTGCTATCATCAAATTTCGTGACGATAAGGGCGTTTGGCGAATTCGTTATGGAAGTATTATGTAGGTAATTAAAGTACTGCATAGACGATGATAAGTAGAGTAGTAATACTCTTAATTTTTGATTTCATAATCTTAGACCCTGTTTATATGCAATGTCGCAAAGGAAGCTAGGGCTAAGCGGACTTTTTTAGGAAGTAATATTATGTCAGCTCGTGAGCAAGGTATCGTTAAGTGGTTTAATGACTCAAAAGGCTTTGGTTTCATTCAACGTGACAGCGGAGAAGATATTTTTGTCCATTTCCGCGCGATTCAGGGTGATGGCTATCGTTCTCTAAAAGATGGCGAAAAAGTTGAGTTCAGCGTAGTAGAAGGTGACAAAGGTCTGCAAGCTGAAGAAGTCAGAAAGATAGAAGAGTAATTTACTCAGACATTAAAGCGGTTTAGTTATAATGTCTGTACAAACTACTGATATACTACTGAGTCAAGCCCATCTTATCTTACCTATGTTGAGTGAACTGCAGCATATTTGGTAGGATTGGATTTGGGCTTGGCTTTTTTTATGCCTATATGTCTGGTGGTAGTTTGCAGACTTGATAAAGCTACTCTTACTGCTCACGGTTTAAACGCTATATTTGACACTATAAAGGTTCATTGTGAGCCTATTTATAATTAATAAAATACAAGCAATTCATTTAAAAGGATATTTTTTTGAGCAATTTTACAACGTTTACTGATTTGCCACTTTCAACAGCGACCCTGCGTGCAGTAAGTGATCTAGGCTTTACTGAATTGACGCCCATTCAAGCAAAGATACTACCGCATACATTGGTACGTCAAGATGCTATCGGACAGGCACAAACGGGCACAGGAAAAACAGCGACCTTTCTACTGACTATTATGGAAGCCTTGCTTAAGCGTCCATTTACCAACGACGAAGAGCGCTATCTTGGTGAGCCGCGCGCTGTGGTCATGGCGCCAACTCGCGAACTGGCTCAGCAAATATTTGATGACTGCATTGCATTAACCAAATATACCTCGCTACATAGTGTTTGTATTATGGGCGGTACTAACTATGAAACTCAGCAGCACGAGCTTGAACGTCAATACGTTGATATCTTGGTAGCGACGCCTGGCCGTCTAATTGATCTTGCAAACAAAGGCATGGTGTATCTAGATAGAGTAGAGGTACTGGTACTCGATGAAGCAGATCGTATGTTAGATATGGGATTCATTCCTGATATCAAGCGCCTAGTTGGTCGAATGCCGGCCAATACTGATCGTCAAAGCTTGTTGTTTTCTGCAACCTTTAACCAAGATGTTATGAATTTGGCCTATCGTTGGTTACATGAGCCTCAGTTTGTTGAAATTGAGCCTGAACACAAGACCAGCGAGTTAGTAGATCAGCATTTTTATTTGCTGACAGAAGATCAAAAGCTAGATGCCTTGCAGCGTATCATCACTGATGAAGCAGTAGAGAAGGTCATCGTCTTTGCCAATCGTAAAGACCAAGTAAAGCGTCTGTATCACAAGCTGCGTCAAGCGCATAATATTGTGATGCTCTCGGGCGATGTCATTCAGCAAAAACGTGAGAAGTACTTACAGCGATTTAAAGATGGTCACGCATCTATCTTGGTGGCGACAGATGTAGCAGGGCGCGGTATCCATGTCGATGATATCAGCCATGTGGTTAACTTTACTTTGCCTGATCAACCAGATGATTATGTACATCGCATTGGTCGTACGGGCCGTGCGGGCCAGACAGGTATTAGTATCAGCTTTGTGAGTGAGGATGATGCCTTTAATATACCGGCATTAGAAAAGCATTTAGAGACCAAGTTTACGCTTGAGCAGTGGCAGGAATAATTGCTATAAACTGAGCACTACCTAACAAGCAAAAGCCCTCAATATCAAACATGGTATTGAGGGCTTTTTTATATGCGAAGTGTTAATAGTATCTGTTACCGATAACTTTATTGAGCATGTTCCATCATTTCAGTATGCTCATGGTGATTCATGTCCATTGATTCATCGCTCATGTCATGCATACTATGATCCATATGGTTGTCCATATCCTGCATGTTGTGACCCATGTCTGTTGTCATATCCATATCATGATTCATTTGGCTCATGTCGTGAGAGTCCATATCAGACATCATCGCAGCGTGGCTACCATGGTTCATCTCACCATGGCCGCCATGCATATTTGCCATGACCATCGGCACGACTGCTACTGCCAAACCTGATATTACCATAACTGCACCATTTAACTGTCTTAAGCGAAAACGTCCGATCTTATCACGTAGCCAACCAACTGTTTCATGCGTCGCAACCAACATCGGTATGGTTCCTAGACCAAAGACAAACATCAACGCAGCACCGCTTAATGGATTATGAGCAACGACCGCGATTAGTAGAGCGCCATATACCAAACCACAAGGCAAAAAGCCCCAAAGCAAACCTGCTGTTAGTGCGCGCGGAAAAGTATTGAGTGGAAATACCTTTTGACGCAATGGGCTAAGATATTGCCAAAAGCGCATACCAAAACGTTCGAGCTTAGTCAAAAACGGTGCACCAAGCATCGTCACACCGACGAATACCAGTACCAATCCCAATAAAATACGCGGTGTACTATTACTCATCATTAATGGCTTTAATACAGTAATACCGATAAGCCCTGCGATTAAACCCAGTAATGCGTAACTCGTTAAACGTCCAAGATGGTAAGTAGCCACCAAAGCACGGCGTTTGGCGGGGCTAACATCTTTCATAGACAGACCAAATGCGGTCACAAGACCGCCACACATGCCTAAACAATGCGGTGAACCAAAGAATCCCATTAGTAATGCCGCCACAAGTAAAGCGATGGTCATGAATGCGTCTCCTAAGAATGGTAAAGGGCGAACTTGCTAATGCTGAATTATTTAATAAAACGGCACCAATAAATTACGCATTTATAAGGTAGATAAGATTAGATTTCTGAGTTTTTATCTATCTCAGAATTATCGTTATTTCCATCAGTTGCCGCTGTTTGACCTTGTTGCTGGGTAGGTGCTGAGCGTTCGTGAGCATGCATGGTTTGGCGGCGTTCTTGACGGTCATCCAATATAATACGCTGTGATGCATTGTCCAGATCTTCGAATTGATTTGACTTGACCGCATAACGCACTGCCCAAATAGCAACCACAAACAGCATGAGACTTAATGGAATTAATAAAAATATACTGAGCATGGCAAATCTCTTAAATAGCAGTGTCTCTTATTATTATACACCCATCACAAATGTAGTGGATGACTGGTAGCATTTAGAACGAGTCTCTCAATAGTATCGTATACATCTTTAACGTTTATTCGTCAGAGTTTTTTGCAGCATTGCCTCTTGGTGTCAATAGCTGCTGTGAAGTCACATCATTGGCATGGCGACAGTCCATCTGGGGACGTATCACATCGCGCAGGTAGGCTGCGACCTCATAGACAGCGCGCCGTGAGTGACTTAAGTTGTGGGCAGGCTTCATCCAGTCGCGTCTCACTGGTAATGGCGCAGGAAGTGGTGTGCTATTGATACCATTTAAGGCAAACTGTCTGCGTGCACGTGCCATATGATAGCTATCAGTAATCAGATATACATGGCGTAACGGAATACGTTTGGCCGTAAAACGAGCGTTTTCACATGTATTCATGCTGGCATTTTCACTGATCAGTCCGTCGATACCGTGTTCCATCAACCACTGACCGAGCCATGGAGCTTCGGCGCCACTCAGTACGATCGGTAGAGGTAAGTCATGGTAAGCACCTGCAGCGGTACGAGCACGATTGAGACTATAGCGATTTAGGATGATTTGGTTGTTGTGGTCATTGGTCAGACCGCCGCCTAGGACTACATAGGCGGTAGGCGGTGAGCTCATGGCAGCAGAAGGCATATCAGGTAGCGGCAGTAGAGAAAAGATATAAACGATTGCTTGCGAAAATAGCGGGGTAAATAGGCTAATAATCACTAAAATGACGGAAGTTGAGCCTAGTATAAAAGTAATATTGATAATGCGGAATAGCGTCACCATGCGTTCAGAAAACCGCAAGTAATATCGCCATAATCGCTTAGATAATAGCCGCTTAGACCATGATTTTTTAGGCCACATGCTCAGCATATCCAATTGAGCCATCAGCATTTACCCAGACTGGCTCACGTGACAATTGAATGGCAAATTTCTCATAGACAGTAGCAGCGATATGTTTTTGCGCTATAGCTACATCCTCTTGCGTGGCTTGCTGAGGCGTATGGTTGGTCAGTACTAGTGCTTGCTGCTTATGCGTAAAAATAGGTGCAATCCCGCCGCCTTTTAATCCCGCTTGTTCAATGAGCCAACCTGCGGCAACCTTTACCATTGCATCAGGCATCGCGTAACCAACGATAGCTGGATAAGTTGCTTGCAGCGCTGTGAATTGCTCCTGAGCGATAATAGGATTTTGAAAAAAACTGCCACAATTAGGTAGCTGCTTAGGGTCTGGTAGCTTTTGTTGTCTAATATCTATAATGGCTTGCATAACATCATGAGGCATCGCTTGCTCGCGCCCTTGTTGCTCCGCATAGCGCTGCGCCACAGTCTGTACATCGCCATAACTGGCTAAAATATTGGCAGGATCAGTATGTAATCTGAAACCTACACGGCTAATAAGCCATGTGTTTGGTGTGCGTTTAAAGATACTGTCACGATAGCCAAATTGACAATCAGCAGCTGACAAATGGTGCCAAGTTTGTGTCGGCAAATGATAGGCGCGTACATACTGTAAGCGGTCTTCCAATTGTACGCCGTATGCACCGATATTTTGTATGGGTGCCGCGCCCGTCAGACCCGGTATTAGTGCAAGGTTTTCCAATCCATACCAACCTTGATTGACCGTATGTACAACCAAATCATGCCAGTTCTCGCCAGCCATAACTTCGATATCAACATAATCGTCCGTTTGATTGGTCAGATGAATACCACGAATCTTTGGCTGCAATACTATGGCTTTTAACGCTGCAGGCAATAAAACATTGCTACCGCCGGACAGTACAAACAGTGGCAATTTGTCTGCTGTATCCTCTATATAAGCTGCCATAAAACCGTCAAGCTGCGCCTCATTCTCTAATGTCACGACAGAGTCAGCAACGCAGGCCAATGCCATAGTATTGTCATGTGACAAGTCGATTGAATCATTGATTACGGCAGACGCTGAAACATTCGAAACATCAGAGCTGATGGTAGACTGAGTACTGTGGTTAAGGCGCGAAGCTTGGGTCATAACATAGCCTATGTGGCAAAAGGATAACAAATGATAAGGTAGCTATTATAGAGCATACCGGATGCAAGAGTAGCAGAAATATAGACGGTATGGCTAGCAGGCTTTCCAGCTTTCTATCCAAGCTTGGGCGCTTGATTCGATACGCTCAATCACTTCTTCAAAATCATCGTTATCGCCCTTATATGGATCTGGCACATCGCTACCGCAATAGGTAGGGTCTTCTTCACTGAACAGTGCTAGTGTTGCCAAATTATCCTCTGACTCTGTAATGCCATCTTTGATAGCTTGCAGATCAGCTAGATTCTGTGAATCCATGGCTAGAATTAGATCAAAATCACGAAAGTCATTGGCACTGACTTGACGAGCGACCAACTTATTGATTTTATAGCCGTGTGACTTAGCATGACGTTGCGAGCGAGCATCAGGCGCACTGCCAACGTGCCAATCACTGGTGCCTGCTGAGTCTATTTTTATAGATAGTCCAGCAATCGCTGCTTGCTGACGAAAAACTTCTTCAGCAGTAGGGGAGCGGCAGATATTTCCCAAACATACCAATAATACAGACGAGGGAGTACAGGCTTTCATCAGCATAATATGACCTTCTATAACAAAAAAAACATGCTATAAGAGACCAGCATTGTTAATGCGGCTTTTATTAGCATGCAATCGATTGAATCAGCTGCTAGCGTAACGCTTAATGCTTGCAATGGCAAGGATAGAGACTAAACAATAGCGTCATTTAACAATGAAAATTTGGCCATATGATGCATGACCAAAAGGCGAAATAATGAAACGGTTTTAATCTTGATTACTTTTAAAACGTTGTAGATCGCGGCGTTCTTTCTTATTGGGTTTGTTATCAGGACGAGCAAGGTTGGCCAGTTTGCGCTGTTCGGCATAGTACGCACGGCGCGTCTCGCTCTCTTTTGTCTCTGAATATAGTACCTCAGCGGCTGTCGCATTGCCACGCTGTGCAGATAGCGCCTCAACAACGACCGTCTTTTCGGTCATCGCGGTCGCTGAGCCTTGGCGAATGGTTAGCTCATCTCCGACTGAAATCTCTTTACTGGTTTTTACCCGGCTACCAGCATAGTGCACGCGTCCACTTTCAATCGCTTGCTTGGCTAGGGTACGTGTACGATAAAACCTAGCTGCCCATAGCCATTTATCGAGACGGATTTTCACCAAACCTTGGTTATTATCATCAGCATTAGCATTTTTCTTCATAAGAGTCACTCTGCATTCGTTTTTATATTAAATCATAGTTTTATATAAACAATATTAGGGCAACTTTAATATTTGCAAATAGATTTGATGACTGTGGTTTAGTTGCACCATTGTTGTGCACAAGGTACACCATCGTGGTTACCATCCATTTTGGTATTAGGACAGTAGTTTGTAAAATAGGTGGCTTCTGCACAGGATGTCATTTGTGAGCAATGTGTTCTGCCATCACATGAAAAGCTTGAGCCCGATTGTGTTGATAAGAGTGGAGTGGCAGTGGGCGCTGATGTTGAAGTGGTACCTAAATCAACGTATGTTGGCGGTATGTCATCAATATTATCAACGTCAGTAGAGGTAAGAGTAGGTTGCGTTACGATATCTGCTGCTGCATTGATTGCAGGCTGATGTATCGTATTTTTAGGTTGAAGGACTCTATAACCTATAAGCACGAAAATCAGACATGTCAATATCACTAATACTTTGTTTATCACTTTGCCATACCTGCCAGCTCATAATTATTAATATGAAAATGGCAGTTTTTAATCGACTTAAAAACTGCCATTAGGTAAGAAATATGATATCTATTTTTACTATCTCAAAAACAACTGATAGCCAATATTGTCATTGACCGTGGCACAGTCATAACCAATATCTAAAAGTGCGTCTTGTAACTGACGAGAATTGCCTTCAGAGGCTTGCAGGCCAACCAGTACACGACCTTCAGCAGCCCCATGATTGCGGTAATGGAATAAAGTAATATTGAAATCTTCACCCAATTTTTCTAAGAACGTTAGCAGTGCGCCTGGACGTTCTGGGAATACCACTTGTAGCAATTGTTCGTTTTCGACATGAGCATGACCACCAATCAAGTGACGGATATGTGATTTGGCGATATCATCATCAGTCAGGTCGTGAGCAGTATAGCCATCGTCTGACAATTGGTTACTGATAGTTTGACGCTCTTTTTCGCCTTCTTTTAAAGCAATGCCGACGAAGATTGAAGCAGGCTCCATTGAATCTGGTGATTTTTTGCTGTCAGCACGGTAGTTAAACTCTGTGATGTTACGGCCATGTAGACTGCGACAGAAGTTCAAGAAAGCGCCTGTTTGCTCAGGAATAGTAACCCCAAAGATGGCTTCTTTTTTCTCACCGATTTCGGTACGCTCAGCGATATAACGCAAGCGGTCAAAATTCATATTGGCACCGCAAATGATACCGACGCAGTTTTTATCTTGAATATTATTGGCTTCGATATATTTTTTCATACCCGCGACTGACAACGCGCCAGCAGGTTCAACGATACTGCGGTTTTCTTCAAAGATGTCTTTGACAGCCGCACACACTTCATCATTGGTACAAGTGATCACTTCAGGCTCAACGATAGGACCTGAGTTATCGCTTTTTTGTGTACGGACGACGTCAAAAGGTAATTCGCCAATCTGCGCCACTGCCACCCCATCCACGAACAATCCTACTTGCTCGAGCTTGACACGTTCACCTGTTTCAAGCGCTGCTTTTAGGCAGGCTGACTGCTCGGCTTCTACCGCAATCACTTTTACATGTGGTGCCACTTCGCCTAAGAATGCAGCCACACCAGAGATTAGGCCACCACCACCAACGGCAACGAACACATAGTCCATATTGCGCCACTGCTGGGTCAGCTCAAGACCGATGGTACCTTGTCCTGCGATGACTAGCTCATCGTCATAAGGCGGAATAAAAGTAAGGCCTTCACGTTCAGCGCGGTCAATCGCATAACGGTTTGCTTGATCGAAACTATCACCGTGCAGATCTACATTGCCACCAAGTGCTCTTACCGCATCTACTTTGATGTCAGGAGTCGTGGTTGGCATGACGATAATGTTATTCAAAGATAATTTGCGCGCAGAGTAAGCCACGCCTTGCGCATGATTACCTGCTGAAGCACAGATGACGCCACGCGCTTTTTGCTCATCGCTCAACTGACTGATGCGGTTATAGGCACCGCGTAATTTAAATGATTTGACTGGTTGTAAGTCTTCACGCTTAAATCGAATGTCATTGGCAAAACGTTGGGTCAGCTTGGGCGCCGTTTCAAGTGGTGTTTGAATAGCAACGTCATAGACGGTGGCTTGTAAGATGGCTCGTACCCAGTGTGACAGCATAGTAATCCCTAAACAGAATGAATATAAAAAGTGTAGATGAATATAAAAACGAAATAGATTAGCCTATGCCGATTTTTAGTATCTTGCAAGACTCAATTGCAGTTTTCTTGGGATTTCGTGCTTGAATTTACATGAAGTGCAGGTATTTGCCTAAGTTAAGCCTTAGCTAGGCACGATGGGACTCACAAATTAGCGTCATGATGCGCTAACATCCGTTAATATCATCGGTTATAATAGCCGCGCATTTTACCTCTTTTAGCCTTTTACTTTTTTTAAGACCATACGTTTATTTTCCAAGGATTTATGATGAGTGATCAGCAAGCACAAAAGCAAGCCGCGGCCAAAGCTGCTCTAAGCTATATCGAAGACGATATGATACTTGGGGTAGGGACAGGTAGTACGGTCAACTGTTTGATTGAGTTGTTGCCACAATTGAAGCTTGCTGGCGCTGTCGCTAGCTCACAGGTGACAGAAGACAAACTTCGTGCGCTTGGTATCGAAATAGTCGATTTAAACTTTGCTGGTACATTGGATGTTTATATCGATGGTGCGGATGAAGTCAATGAGCACTTGCAACTTATCAAGGGCGGCGGCGGTGCATTGACTCGCGAAAAGATTGTGGCAGCAGCTTCGAACAAATTCGTCTGTATGGTCGATGATAGTAAAAGTGTTGATATATTAGGTCGCGCGTTTCCAGTACCGATTGAAGTATTACCACAAGCACGCTCGTATGTGGCTCGCCAATTGGCAAAATTGGGCGGTGAACCAGTATATCGTGAAGACTTTGTCACTGATTATGGTAACGTTATCTTAGACACCTATGACTTGGATGTGAGTAATCCAATCGCGCTCGAAAAAGAGCTAAATAATATCGTAGGTGTGGTCTGTAATGGTATCTTTGCGGCAAACCAAGCAGACGTTCTGCTAAAAGCAGGTGCTAATGGCGTGACAACGCTCACGCGTTAATCTATTTCTAAATTGTTTGTACAACCAAAAAAGCCGTCCAGATCTGGACGGCTTTTTTATTTAGAAACTTATTTAGGAGTGTGTTAGCAAGTTATCTTACTATTTATTTCATTGTCTTTTTATAAAATAGCCTAAGTTATGCAGGCAACTTGATTTTGTCTTTAAGTAAAAACTCCATCAATGCTTTTTGGGCATGTAAGCGGTTTTCAGCTTCGTCCCAAACGACAGAACGTGGGTCATTAAGCATGTCATGAGAGATTTCCTCGCCGCGATGGGCTGGCAAGCAATGCATAAACACCACTTCAGGGTCAGCTTTGTCTAATAGAGACGGCGTCACTTGATAAGGGGCAAAACGACGTGCACGTGTGTTTTGCTCTGATTCTTGACCCATACTTGCCCATACATCGGTGACAATTAAGTTAGAATCTTTTGCCGCATCTTGTACGTTTTCTACCAGACTGACGCAGTGTGAGAAGCGTTCCATAAGTTTCGGATCAGGCTCAAACCCATAAGGCGCTGCCACGCGTAATTCAAAACCAAACTGATTGGCAGCTTGCATAAATGATGAACACATATTGTTGCCATCACCGACCCAAGTCACAATCTTATTTTCGATACTACCGCGATGCTCGTAATAGGTTTGCATATCAGCGAGCAACTGGCATGGATGATAGTCATCGGTTAATGCATTGATAATCGGTACGCTTGAGTATTCAGCAAAAGTTTCAACTTTTTCGTGCCCAAAGGTACGAATCATGATGATATCAACCATGCTAGAAATCACGCGTGCTGAGTCTTCTAGTGGCTCGCCGCGACCAAGCTGTGTATCGTTTGGTGATAAAAATATGGCGTTACCACCAAATTGACCCATGCCCGTCTCAAATGAGATACGGGTACGCGTTGAAGATTTTTCAAATATCATGCCAAGCGTACGACCAACAAAAGGTTGGTATATCTCGCCTGCGTGTTGCATCTTACGCAATTCGCTTGCGCGTTTGATTAAGTTTTCTAGTTCTTGTTTGGTTAAATCAGATAAGGTTAAAAAATGGCGCAAACTCATAGTAATCCTAGCAGTCGATCGCAGTCAGTGAAACGTCATCAGTCTTCAATAGCATCGCGTCAGTGCGTATACTGGGTTGACAACAAACTTTTAGTATAGCGTATTTACTTTCAATGTAAACGTTCATTTTTATCAAGATCAAATGGCTTGCCAAATAGATCGAAATCATATTAATAAGCCACGATACCTTGTACGCTAATGACTGTGCCGCTAATGATTATGCCTGTGTACGGTTTGGACGTATGCTTAGGCGACATAACAGCTCATAGCTAATCGTCCCAGCATGACATGCGACTTCATCGACACGCGGCGCATCGCCCCAGAGCATGACCTTGCTATCTATAGCAAGACTCTCAGGTGCGCTACTGATATCAATGACAATCATATCCATTGCCACGCGTCCAATCACAGGACAACGGTAGCTTTGATTGTCGTTAGCATCCATAACAGTGACATACGCATCATCAGTAACCACACGTGGATAGCCATCTCCATATCCAACGCTGACCAAAGCGGTCCTAGTGTCTTGCTGCGCACGCCAGCGGCTACCATAGCCGATCGCATCATTGGCGCTAACGGTTTGTAGAGCAATGATTTGAGCACTAAATTCCATCGCAGGCTGCAAGTCTAATTCTTGTGCGCTTTTATCAACCACAGGCGAGCTACCGTATAAGATAATGCCTGGGCGTACCCAATCATAATGGTACTCTGGGAAGTTAACGACACCAGCAGAGTTGCATAATGAGCCTTGGATATCTGGGCTAATGGTGTCTTTCAAAGTCGCTAGTACGCTTGAGAAACGCTCAATCTGCATGGCATTTAATGGATGATCATGATCATCAGCATTGGCAAAATGCGTCGCTAATATCAGTTGATAGCCTGCTTCATGTAGACGCTTTGCTGCTGATAAAACACCCTCAGCATTGAAGCCTAAGCGATTCATACCCGTATTGTATTTTAGCCAAACCACATTAGTTGCACTGCCAGCTGGCGGGACATTTTGCAGGGCCCATTCTAGCTGTGGTCCGTGGTGAATCACGCAGCTAATCTCATGATCAATCGCTTGCTGCCACTCATCAGCGCTAAATGCACCTTCTACTAGACCGATGGTTTTCTCCCAACCTAGCTGTCTGGCTTCTAATGCTTCGGTTAAAGTCGCGACCCCAATACCATCTGCTTGCTGCAGGGCTGGCAAGACTGCCGCCACGCCATGCCCGTAAGCATTGGATTTGACCATAGCCAACACTTTAGACTGAGGTGCTCGTTGTTTGACTTGATTTAGGTTATGGGTAAGGGCTTTTGGTTTTATAGTAATTGTGCGCATAATCGCCTTCTATATGAGTAGAATTATGAAGTTATAAAGCCAGTACTGCATCGATTGGGTTGATGCGGTACTGGCTATTGTATTAAAAACTGATTATATAAAATTATTCATTAACCTATGGTTAAACCTGAGTTTATATGAGACTTAGTCTTGGTCAGACTTAAATTTTATAAAATAGATTACTCATCATTCTCAAAACTGACGCCTTGGTAGTACTCTGGCGTTAGATTGATAAAGCGGGTAAATTGACCTTCAAAGCCTAGACGAATAGTACCGATAGGACCGTTACGCTGTTTACCAATAATGATTTCCGCCACGCCTTTATGGTCCGAGTTTTCATTATAAACCTCATCACGATAGATGAACATAATCAAATCGGCATCCTGCTCAATCGCACCAGACTCACGTAGATCCGACATAATAGGGCGTTTATTCGGACGGTTTTCTAGACTACGGTTAAGCTGTGACAATGCAATCACGGGACATTCAAGCTCACGCGCTAGTGCTTTTAGACTACGAGAAATCTCAGAAATCTCGCCAACACGGTTACCATCTAGACTTGGCACTTTCATTAGCTGAAGATAATCGACTACGATAGCACCCAAGCGACCGTCATGATTTTTGGCAATACGGCGACAGCGAGAGCGCATCTCAGAGGGCGGTAGGGCGGTACTGTCATCAATATATAAATGCTTTGATTGCAAATGTTGAATGGCGTTCATCATTTTTGCCCATTCATCTTCATTCATTTGCCCAGAACGTAGGTGCGTCTGGTTAATCGCGCCCCATGAGGACAGCAGACGCATGACGATAGATTCCGCAGGCATCTCCATCGAAAATACGACGACTGGCAAATCTTCATTAAACAAAATCCCTTCTGCCAAGTTCATCGCAAAAGTGGTTTTACCCATCGAAGGACGCGCAGCGACAATAATCAAGTCACCCGCTTGCAAGCCTTGGGTTTTGTTATTCAGCTCGGCAAATGGTGTCTGCAAACCAATCATGCCATCGGGATTAGATTTTAGTTCTTGAATCTTATCGATAACATTGGTCAAGACAGAGGTAATACCAACAGGTCCGCGCTGTTCCGCGCGTTTGTTATGCTGCTCATTGATACTAAATATCTTACCTTCGACATTATCGAGAATGTCGCTAACGCTTTGGTCTTTTGGATTATAAGCAAGCGTCAGCATGTCATTACCAGTGGTAATCAGCTGGCGTAGGGTTGATAGTTCACGCACACGCTGAGCGTAGGCAGTCAGGTTAAATAAGGTCGCAGGACTTTGGCTCAAAATATCAGCCAAATAACTGTCACCACCTGCGCCTTTGAGTAGCTTTTGCGCTTCTAACCAGTCGTGTACCATGACTGTATCATAAGGCTCATTCACTGCCGCCAAATGGGCAATGGCATCAAAAATATATTGATGTCGCCCAGCATAAAAGTCATCTTTGGTGACAATATCGGCAATCTTGTCGTACGCCTCTTCGATACTCATCAAAGACGCGAGCAATGCCTTTTCAATATCAATATTGTGCGGCGGTGTCTGATTGAGTAAGTCGTCGGTTTTGTCGTTTTCTGCCATGAGTGCCTAATGAGTTAAAATGGGTATGAAAAAGGATGTCGATGATAGAGCAATACAAACGTAGCGCGCCTCTACGATAGAAGTACCAAAACGCGGTCTCAGGTTTGTCTGTAAATGCTACAATCAGATGCGAAAGTTTAACACATAATGTGGTTTTTTAGACTTGATAAAGAACTAAATCTGAAGTGATTGTTTTTTATGAACTAAGAAATACCATAAGGTATCTAAGTGTAAAAACTTAAAGAATCAATTATAAATATAATAAAATCAATAATTTGAATAACATAAGGCTATTGTTATGACAAAAGGAAAACGACCGCTATTAATCACTACAGGTGAGCCTGCGGGTATTGGCATGGACGTAGTACTAGGACTAGCAGCAGAGGGGAAGTTGCAAGATTTTGCTCGGCCAATTTGGGTGACTGCTGATGCTAAAGCGATGCAAACTCGCGCGGAGGAGTTGGTCGCGGCGGGCGTGCTCAAAAGCACACCTAGCTGGCATACTATCAATACAGATATAAATGTCGATGTTAACTTGGTAGAGCAGATCTCAAAGCAGAGTATAGAAGCTGATAGTGCTTTTATCCTACTGAATATTCCTTGTGCCGCACCCGTTGTCTGCGGGCAAATCAATATCGCTAACTCAGCGATGGTGGCTCAGCAGTTAGCTATTGCTCATAAACTGGCCATAAATAATACAGTCGCTGCCATCGTCACTGGGCCATTGCAAAAGTCAGCGTTGATAGATGCAGATATCAAGCTGCTAGATGGCACCATGTTTAGTGGTCATACTGAGTTTTTTATGCAGCAAAGCGGCTGTGATAAGGTCGTCATGATGCTGGCCAATCAAGCGATGAAAGTAGCGCTTGTCACTACGCATTTACCATTAAAGGACATCCCTGCTGCGATTACTGCCGATAATGTACGTCAAACGGTACAAATTGTCATCGATGATATGAGAGAGAAGTTTGGTCTCACGCAGCCTCGTATCTTGGTTTGCGGCCTCAATCCACATGCAGGCGAGGGCGGACATTTGGGGAGCGAGGAGATTGAGATTATCAATCCCGTGTTGCAAGAATTCATCGATGCAGGCGTCAATATATCAGAGGCGATGCCAGCGGATACGTTATTTACCACCAGACATTTAGCAAACTGTGATGCGGTCATTGCCATGTATCACGACCAAGGATTGCCTGTACTCAAATCACACGGTTTTGGCGACACCGTCAATCTAACATTGGGCTTGCCTTATATTCGTACTTCTGTCGATCATGGTACGGCGCTAGACTTGGCAGGAAGCGGCGGTGCGAGTGCAACCAGCTTATACCAAGCACTAAATATGGCTAATGAGATGGCTGATAAATCACTTATCGATGTACCTGCTGTATAAATCAGTGCTTATAGATATTTTTCACATAGTACTTAATAATTTTATTATTAGTAATGTCTATCTAAAAAGGCAGCCACCTAAGACGATTTAGTAAAGTGTATATCGTGCATGACGGGCAGCATCTGTTTTAAACATAGGCTCGAAAGCCTAGGATCAGGATCCTAAGCTTGTCTGGTTACGGATACCGATTGGTTAATCAGCTCCATGGATCCGAACGAGGTTAAGAACGCGACACTGGACGCATCGGACCCAACACCGATGCGGGCCATTGTGTCGGCATCTGCCATGCCAGTCGGATCAATGAGGTGCCAGCTCCCTTCAAGATAGACCTCGGCCACGGCATGAAAGTCTTGCGGTGTCACATCGGGCGCATAAACACTCACAAACCTAGCTGGTATCGACGACGCGCGCGCTAGTGTTACGAGAACATGCGCAAAGTCGCGGCATACGCCCTGACGTTGAGCAAAGCTGTCGAGTGCGGTGGTCTGTGCATGGCTCGATCCAGGTACATAACTAAATGCCGACTCGATCCAGTCGCGCATCGCGGCAATCCGTGCGCCGCCAGCGAGATCGCCAAACTCGGCGTCCACAAAGGCATGGAACTGTTCTGACGGGCAATAGTGAGACGGCATCAAATGCCTGATTGTCTCTCCAGGTAAAAGGTGCAGGGGCGTTTGGGACAATGCTGATATGTCTAAGGCAGGACGGTCAACGGCGATTTCTGCAAGGTAAGTGCAGCTAAAATCCCCTTTGGCGTGAATCCAAATCCGCTCTCCTATGCCATCATCGGCGGTAACCCGTGAAAAATGCGCAACGTCTGATGTCCAAATCTCGGCTGACCGTACCCGTTGATCCGCAAGATCGGCGGCTTCGATCTGAAGCAAGAGATCCATTGGCTCTGAGAGTCGATAATGGAGGGTGACGTTAAGTTTCAGGATCATATGTAAATTCCTTAAGGGTATTTATCTGGCGGGCTGACGATCGCGTAGGGCTGAACCGCCTCGACTATATCAGAGACTGGCTTACTAGAGTCGGACAGCAATGCCTGACAGGATTAAATTATCATAATACTGCTTTTCAGAATTGAAAGGTGAGACATAACCAATTGCGTTATGCAGTCGGGCTTTATTAAACCAGAGAAGTGTTAAAAATCGATTAATTATCGATTTAGTTTTACGCCGCGATTGTTATGATGACTTTATCTTTGGACTTGTTTCTGTCTGCTAGCGCTTGGTTTGACGCTGCCATTTAGCATAATCAGAGTTTATATTAAATGGATGTAGAGGTAAAAAGTTACCGGGTCGGTTACTCGAAAGCATGGCTCGTCTATCGATAATAATTATTCAAAAACACAGCCTAATTATGAGCTGTGGTATAATTTACCATTATAAAGTCAGCGTATCGCTGCCATTACATTATCATCGCCCATTTATCTTTTATACATTAAGACTCTTTTATGTCCAAAACTTCATTTGATGCTCAAACTATTTCTAACAGCTTACGTGCTGCCAAACATCAGCCGCGTAAGCGCTTTGGCCAAAACTTCTTGCATGATACTAGCGTCATTCGCGAAATCGTCGAAAGTATTCGTCTAGAGCGCGATGACAATTTGATCGAGATTGGGCCTGGTATGGGCGCATTGACCGAGCCGTTATTGGCAGAAGTGGATGCAATGACAGTGGTAGAGCTGGATCGTGATTTGGCAGATAGCTTACGTATTCGTATCGGTGCCAATAGCCATCCAAACTTTGAGATTATCAAAGACAATGCGATGCATGTGGACTACCGTGAGCTATATAGTGAAGAGCGTGGTAAGCTGCGCGTGGTGGGTAACCTGCCGTATAACATCTCAACACCTATCTTATTTCATCTGCTTAGCTATGCCGATGTGATTCAAGACATGCATTTTATGTTGCAAAAAGAAGTGGTTGAGCGTATCACAGCCGACGTGGGTAGCAAGACTTATGGCCGCTTATCGGTCATCATGCAGTACCACTGTGATACAGATTATTTGCTGACCGTTCCTCGCGGTGCGTTTAATCCACCGCCAAAGGTGACTAGTGCTGTGTTCCGCCTGACGCCGCATATCAACAAACCAGTAGTCGCAAATGATGAAGAGCACTTTGCTATCGTCGTGCGTGAGACCTTTAACCATCGTCGCAAGACGCTACGGGCTATCTTCAAAAAATCAACGTTGCTGCCGACATTGAGCGAAGACGATTTTGCGGCTTGTGGTATCGATCCGCAGGCACGACCTGAGACATTAAGCGTCACAGACTTTGTGAACCTAAGCAATCATTCACAACAGCTAGACGTATAATGTATTTTTGATACATAAAAGCATGCTATTAACCGTCAATTATAATGGCGGTTTTTTATGCTTTATTTTTATGACCAGTACTTAAGTATCTATTTTTTATCGAGCTGTCTTTAACTATCGTGTTTAAATCGTTGAGGTATTATGAGTTTTCGCCATCAGTATGTTATCGGTGACTTACAAGGTTGCTATGCTGCATATCTACAATTGCTAAAAACACTGGATTTCGATCCTACCCAAGACAAGTTATGGTTTGCTGGTGATCTGGTAGCACGCGGTGAAGATTCATTGAACACGCTGCGTCATGTCAAAGCATTGTGTGAGCAGGGCACTGCGGCAACGGTATTGGGCAATCATGATCTTAATTTGATAGCAGTCTGGCGTGGGGCAGCCAAGCTTAAAAATAAAGACAAAACCGAACCTATCTTTGCTGCGGATGACTGTGATGAGTTGCTCGAATGGTTACGCAGGCAGCCGATATTAGCCTATCCTGATGAGCATACGGTGTTGGTACATGCGGGTATTCCACCACATTGGAGTATTGAAGTCGCCGCAAGATATGCACAGCAATTAGAAGCTCAGCTGCAAAGTAATTTGAATCAGCTAGATCAATTGCTACCGAAACTATATAGCAAAGAAGCGGATGAATGGCATGCAGGTATCGAAGGATTTACTAAGATGCGGGCGATTGCTAATTACTTTACACGTATGCGCTTGTGTAAGCAGGATGGGTCGATTGAGTTTAGCTTTTCAGCAGGTTTAGATGAGGCTATGCCAACCGATTTTTTGCCTTGGTTTGAGTGGCAAGTACCGCGCACTCGTAAGATACTATTCGGTCATTGGGCTGCGCTAAAAGGCGAGATTGATTTGCCACATGCGCGCGCACTCGACGGTGGCTGCGTGTGGGGTAATTATCTATTGGCTTATAGATTGGGTGACGGCAAGGTAATGACCTCAAGCGCACAGTGCCCAAGCTTATAAAGAGAGTTATAAGCGTCTCAATATACAAGGCTAAATAAACAGTCTATTAATAGGTTTGAAGGGTAAAACGACTAGTTCGATTAGGATATGCTTAAAACAAAAAGCGGGCAATGAATTTCATTGTCCGCTTTTTCGATATAGGTTACTGTATACAAGAGAGTACTACATAATATGGAATATCGCTTCTGTTTGCATATTATCATTAAGCGCTTGCACTATAGTGAAGTCCACTGCTATTGATGATTCAGAGGCTCCACTAGATACTGACGTAGTAGCAGTCTCATTAGCTGTATTTTTAGCTAGTACATCAGCACTTTCAAACGTTAATTCATTATTGTTTACATCAAGTAGATCTTCAATTTTAGGTAGCTTTACTTGTTGTGAGTTTGCAAAAATATCTATTTCAGTATTGAATTCTTCCGCTTCACCGAGTGACATCAGACTACGAGCGCTACTACCGCCTGTTAAAGTATCAATAGTCGTTCTATCCCAGACAGTGCCATCATCGAAATATATATTTTCCACTCCATCTTCAGTGAATTGACCATATATTCTTACTTCTCCATTTTCTGTGGAGAGAACTAAATATTGATTATCTCGTGTCAATGTTAGCTCAGAAGGATTTACTCCTTCTATATTTAGTTTATTCAACTTATCGTAATCAGCAATAGAAACAGTAGCTGTTAATTTTTGGAAATCAACGATGTAAGTGTCGTCTCCTTCTCCACCACTAAGAGAGGCTAGAGAAGACGAGTTACCACCATAGATTAAAGTATCATTACCAGATTCACCATACAAGTGATCAAGACCACCATTAGATATCAATATGTCATCGCCATTTCCACCATAAATGTAGTCATTATTAATGCTACCTGTTAGCGTATCATTGCCGTTACCACCATATAGTACAGAGTTATCACTATCTAGCGTCAGTACATCATCACCATCAGTGCCCGTTATTTTACCGCCTGTTAAAGTATCAATAGTCGTTCTATCCCAGACAGTGCCATCATCGAAATATATATTTTCCACTCCATCTTCAGTGAATTGACCATATATTCTTACTTCTCCATTTTCTGTGGAGAGAACTAAATATTGATTATCTCGTGTCAATGTTAGCTCAGAAGGATTTACTCCTTCTATATTTAGTTTATTCAACTTATCGTAATCAGCAATAGAAACAGTAGCTGTTAATTTTTGGAAATCAACGATGTAAGTGTCGTCTCCTTCTCCACCACTAAGAGAGGCTAGAGAAGACGAGTTACCACCATAGATTAAAGTATCATTACCAGATTCACCATACAAGTGATCAAGACCACCATTAGATATCAATATGTCATCGCCATTTCCACCATAAATGTAGTCATTATTAATGCTACCTGTTAGCGTATCATTGCCGTTACCACCATATAGTACAGAGTTATCACTATCTAGCGTCAGTACATCATCACCATCAGTGCCCGTTATTTTACCGCCTGTTAAAGTATCAATAGTCGTTCTATCCCAGACAGTGCCATCATCGAAATATATATTTTCCACTCCATCTTCAGTGAATTGACCATATATTCTTACTTCTCCATTTTCTGTGGAGAGAACTAAATATTGATTATCTCGTGTCAATGTTAGCTCAGAAGGATTTACTCCTTCTATATTTAGTTTATTCAACTTATCGTAATCAGCAATAGAAACAGTAGCTGTTAATTTTTGGAAATCAACGATGTAAGTGTCGTCTCCTTCTCCACCACTAAGAGAGGCTAGAGAAGACGAGTTACCACCATAGATTAAAGTATCATTACCAGATTCACCATACAAGTGATCAAGACCACCATTAGATATCAATATGTCATCGCCATTTCCACCATAGATATAGTCGTTTCCAGCAGAGCCTTTTACGATATCAGTAACATCAGCTGACTCAAAGTATTCAGAAGCATTAGACATAATGAAATCTAAGGTTGTACTATTTCCAGCCACATCAGACGCTTGAATTTGGTAATTGCCCTCTACAAGTGGAATGTTAGTGACATCAGCAAGTGGTACCAAAGTACCATTTTCTAGCTTAAAGGCTTGCAACGTGTCTTGATCGATATCTGCATTAACTTCTAACTGATTGGTAGCCGTATTGAAATTTAGAATTTGACCTAATATAGGAGCGGTAGTATCTATAGTGATATCTTTTACAGCGGTAAAGCTCTCATTGAGTGCTTCGTCTGTTACCTTGGCTCTAAAGCTATAGTCACCACCTGCTAAGTTAGAAGCCTCGCCGTTTACCAATACTGCCCAAGTCGCGCCATGGTCAGTTGAGTACTGATACTTAACTTGGCTATCAGTTTCATTGTTCTTAATAGTCAAATCAAAAGTGTTGTCTTGAGTAACGCCATCATCTTTAGATATGCCCGTATCTTCAAAGTTATTGAGAACTAATTCACCTGACTCTGGTGGCGTTGTATCTGAGGTAATATTGACCCCATAGTGACTTGCTTGCTGAGTATCTAAATCAATAACCTTCACATAAAAATCTTCTGTTAGATTCTCAGTCTCTAAACCTAGATCATTACGGTCTGAGCTATATATGTAAGAGCCATTCGCTGCTATAGTAAGCTTTCCGTTGTCAGTATCAATAGTAATAGGGCTGTCTGCTGCAGTATCTGTTTGAAATACAAGCGACTGTCCGTCTACCTGAATTTCATAATTCTTAGGCGTGCCGATACTTCCATCATCATCCGTGAAGATATTGCCCGTGACGTTTTGATAACCAGCAAAATTGATCGATTCTACATCTTTGAACTGGGTCACATTAAAGTCGATCGAAGACCCTCGTGATTCTACATATAAGTCCAAAATATATTTACCCAGTGGTAAAGTATCTATGTTGAAATCGATCGAATAATTACGTGATCCTGCTGATGAGATGCTGCGAGAGCTTGAAGCTGAGATGCCTGATCCTTGAAGTTCATAGAAGTAATACCCGTTAATAATATTAGAGCTATTAGAGATATCCAGCTGAGGCATACCATTTTCGCCAGTGATTTCAAACTCTATCAACTCACTTATGAAAGATAATGCCTGCTTCTCTACAACTATTTGCTGCTCATTAATAACGCTAGTTTCAAATACTTCTTGCAACTCAAAGTTATATTTTTGATCAAGTGAGCTTACCGTGATATTGGCAGTCTTAGTAATAAGGCCACCTTGCCCGTCATTCACTGTATAGGTGAAGTTATCTTCACCTGTAAAATCGGTATTTGGAGTGTAAGTGTAGCTGCCATTGGCGTTGACAGTCACTATGCCATTCTCTGCTTCAGTTAACAATGTATAAGTCAGCATGTCACCATCGACATCAGTGGCTTCAGTAAGTACACCTATATCAGTTATATTTTCAGCAACACCGATGATACTGTTTTCTGAGACTGGCGTATCATTCACTGCTGCCACGCTGACAGTCGCGGTTTGGGTAATAACACCGCCTTTGCTATCACTGATGGTATAAGTGAAGCTATCTTTACCATTAAAGTTGGCATTAGGCGTGTAGCTGTAGCTACCATCGGCATTAACTACCGCCGTGCCATTGCTAGCATCTGAGTCTAGGGCGTATGTCAGATCATCACCATCGACATCGGTAGCCGCTTCTAATTGACCTTCGGTAGAGGTGTCTTCTGTAGCGGCGATGATGTTGTCGGTAGAGACTGGTAGATCGTTAACTGAAGCGACGGTGATAGTCGCGGTTTTAGTAATCGTTTCTGTACCATCAGTCACGGTATAGGTGAAACCATCACTGCCATTGAAATTGGCATTAGGCGTATAGCTATAACTGCCATCAGCATTGACGATAACGCTGCCATTCGTTGTGCTTGATACGAGAGCAAAAGTAAGTGTATCATCATCGACATCGGTAGCCGTCGCTAGTTGACCAGTCGCTACGGTATCTTCTATGGCTGTAATAATGCTGTCTTCAGCCACTGGCACATCATTGACGGCAGCGACAGTAATCGTAGCAGTTTGAGTGATCACGCCACCTTGACCATCATCAATGGAATAAGTGAAGCTGTCTGAGCCATTAAAGTCGGCATTAGGTGCATAGCTATAGCTACCATCTGCGTTGACAACGACTGTGCCATTAGCGGCAGTGTCTTTTAATGCATAGGTTAAGTTATCATCATCGGCATCAGTCGCCGCTTCTAGTTTGCCGTTAACCGCGGTGTCTTCTGTGGCAGTAACGGTAGAGTCTTTCGAGACAGGGATGTCGTTCACTGAAGCCACGGTAATGTTGGCCGTTTTAGTAATGGTTTCCGTGCCATCCGTCACGGTATAGGTAAAGCTGTCTTTGCCATTGAAGTTAGCATTCGGTGTGTAGGTATAGCTACCATCTTTACCGATGGTTACTTTACCGTTGGCAGTACCAGAAGCCAGCGTATAAGTTAAAGCATCGCCATCAACATCGGTGGCTTTGGCCAACAAACCTTTAGCAACGGTATCTTCTGTTGCCGCAATCGTAGTATTGGCTGAGACTGGCGCATCATTGACTGCTGCCACGTTAACGGTCGCGGTTTGGGTGATAACTCCGCCTTTGCCATCATTGATGGTATAAGTGAATGAGTCTTTACCATTGAAGTTGGCATTAGGCGTGTAGCTGTAGCTGCCATCTTTATCGATGACTACTTTACCGTTAACAGCATTAGTAGCGATGGCATAGGACAAGGCATCGCCATCCGCGTCAGTCGCCGCTTCTAATTTGCCGTTAACCACAGTGTCTTCTGTGGCAGTAACAATAGAGTCTTTCGAGACAGGAATATCGTTCACAGAAGCCACGGTAATGTTGGCTGTTTTAGTAATGGTTTCCGTGCCATCCGTCAAGGTATAGGTAAAGCTGTCTTTGCCATTGAAGTTAGCATTCGGTGTGTAGGTATAGCTACCATCAGTACTCACTGTCGCTGTACCATTTTTAGCAGCGGTGCCAATAGTATAAGTTAAAGCATCGCCATCAACGTCAGTGGCTTTAGCAAGCTGTCCTGTCGCTACAGTATCTTCAGTCGCCGCAATCGTAGTATTGGCTGAGACTGGCGTATCATTCACTGCTGCCACGCTGACAGTCGCGGTTTGGGTAATAACACCGCCTTTGCTATCACTGATGGTATAAGTGAAGCTATCTTTACCATTAAAGTTGGCATTAGGCGTGTAGCTGTAGCTACCATCGGCATTAACTACCGCCGTGCCATTGCTAGCATCTGAGTCTAGGGCGTATGTCAGATCATCACCATCGACATCGGTAGCCGCTTCTAATTGACCTTCGGTAGAGGTGTCTTCTGTAGCGGCGATGATGTTGTCGGTAGAGACTGGTAGATCGTTAACTGAAGCGACGGTGATAGTCGCGGTTTTAGTAATCGTTTCTGTACCATCAGTCACGGTATAGGTGAAACCATCACTGCCATTGAAATTGGCATTAGGCGTATAGCTATAACTGCCATCAGCATTGACGATAACGCTGCCATTCGTTGTGCTTGATACGAGAGCAAAAGTAAGTGTATCATCATCGACATCGGTAGCCGTCGCTAGTTGACCAGTCGCTACGGTATCTTCTATGGCTGTAATAATGCTGTCTTCAGCCACTGGCACATCATTGACGGCAGCGACAGTAATCGTAGCAGTTTGAGTGATCACGCCACCTTGACCATCATCAATGGAATAAGTGAAGCTGTCTGAGCCATTAAAGTCGGCATTAGGTGCATAGCTATAGCTACCATCTGCGTTGACAACGACTGTGCCATTAGCGGCAGTGTCTTTTAATGCATAGGTTAAGTTATCATCATCGGCATCAGTCGCCGCTTCTAGTTTGCCGTTAACCGCGGTGTCTTCTGTGGCAGTAACGGTAGAGTCTTTCGAGACAGGGATGTCGTTCACTGAAGCCACGGTAATGTTGGCCGTTTTAGTAATGGTTTCCGTGCCATCCGTCACGGTATAGGTAAAGCTGTCTTTGCCATTGAAGTTAGCATTCGGTGTGTAGGTATAGCTACCATCTTTACCGATGGTTACTTTACCGTTGGCAGTACCAGAAGCCAGCGTATAAGTTAAAGCATCGCCATCAACATCGGTGGCTTTGGCCAACAAACCTTTAGCAACGGTATCTTCTGTTGCCGCAATCGTAGTATTGGCTGAGACTGGCGCATCATTGACTGCTGCCACGTTAACGGTCGCGGTTTGGGTGATAACTCCGCCTTTGCCATCATTGATGGTATAAGTGAATGAGTCTTTACCATTGAAGTTGGCATTAGGCGTGTAGCTGTAGCTGCCATCTTTATCGATGACTACTTTACCGTTAACAGCATTAGTAGCGATGGCATAGGACAAGGCATCGCCATCCGCGTCAGTCGCCGCTTCTAATTTGCCGTTAACCACAGTGTCTTCTGTGGCAGTAACAATAGAGTCTTTCGAAACGGGTAGATCATTCACAGGTTGCTTTGATGAGCTGCTGCTACCTCCGGAAAATGCTACGGCTCCTAGTGCAGCTGCCCCAAGTGATCCCAGTAAAACAGTATTACTGACCCCGTTAATTATTGAAGTACCACCTGACATTTCTGACACAAGTGTTGTATAGGAAGTTTCTAAAGCTACTTGTGATATTACACCTGTTTCCGAACCCACATAATCAAACTCAGAAAAACCTGAATCACTAACTGTACCGAGCTGAACATCGTCTGTTATGTAGTAATCTTCAATAGTCAGTAACGTGTCACCATTTTCATCGGCAATCAATAAGTCATTAGCTGACTTTTTAGCTTTCAGTTTTTTGGCTGGCTGACCTGTTTTAGCATCTAATAAGGAAAATCTCATACCTTGTTCAGCAGTCACTTTAGTAGATTGATTACTGATCAATAATTTATCAATCAAATTAGCATTATCTTTTTGCAAGATTAGTTGAATTGTTTGTATCATTAAATATCCTTATTAAACCTTCTTATAAATCCAGAAAAGTTTTTATACATCAAAAATTTTGTTTTAGGTAGGTAACATTAACTAACAGTAATTATACTATAATAATATACATTAGTTGAATTTAATAGTACGCAAGACTGTACTACTTAGTTTCCTATTTCATTGCATGATAAGTATTTAACGAGAAATAGTGTGAAGTTTGTAAGATGCAAGAAAGTGTGAGTAGGTCGATTGATGATTGTTCAAGAGTATGTGAATACAACAGAGAGGCAATTATAGTATCGTTAGTTTATGCTCATATGGCTATATGAATTGATAGTGAACAGTTAAATTATTATGCTTTTCCCATAACAGACTTTGAAGTAAACGGTCTTCAGTATAAAAAAGACACCAGCATATTTGTAAACAAACCGCGAGTATAGCGGCTTTATTAAATGGAGGTAACTGAATAGAGTGGGATAAGCCATACTTTTGGGGACAAATTATTATTCTATATAAAGTGGCTGAATTTAGTGATTTTGGAAGGTTTAGGTGGTGAGTACCAAGTAAGTAGCGAAATGGAATTGTTAAACCTTTTAATAACTACGATGTAAGCAACTAAACAAGCAAAAACCCACCGCAACTACCTATTTAACTAGGCAGCTTTGGTGGTTTTTTAGGTTTTGGTAAAGGTGTTTTTGCGTCACCAGTCTGCTTGTCATCAGAGTCAGTGTGGTGTGGCTCATCACTAACGACATCGCTATCAATCGCACTTATCGTTTTGGTGGCCTTATCATATTGGATATCATCAGTATAAGGAACGCTGTTTAGTTCGTCATCGACTAAACCATCATCCAAATCCATTACCTTTTCAGGAGAGCTGTACGACTGCGTATGCCCATCTGTCGGCTGCTTTTCATAGTTGATGTCGGTATTCGTCTGGGAATGTTGAGCATCAGCATGTTTAGATTCAGGCAGTATCCTGACATCAGACAGACGCCTTACCACATAATTACTTGGTATAGATTTGCCATTTTTTTGTGCTGAAGTATCATCAAATATCATGTGACCCTGACTGTCGATACGCGCATATTTCATTGGCTTATCACGTGGCCAGAAAAAATCAGACGGATGACTAATAATATGGCCAAATACGAGTTTTGTGAGGCGACTCCATTCAAAAAAGCGAACTTCTTTAGAACGTAGGGCGACAAACAGTGCCAGTGAAAAGCTAACAATTAAGTTGACCAAACCAATAAGGGCCACACCAAGTATAGAAATTAGAATGAGGCTCCAGCTGATGTCATCAGCAGATATATTGAATAGTCCGTGTGCCAAGTTTGCTGAAGCAAAGGCAATGTGACGAATATCAATTGGTAAGCCGAAGATATAGCCAATAGTCGCGGTACTACCTAAGAACACCCCGAATAAGAAGTTACCCATGATAGCGCCCAAGTTAGCTTCTATAAAGCCGCCTAAACGCTGAAGCCATGAGCTGGGCAATATGTATTTTAATAATTTGTGACGTTGTATGCGCGCGCCTACGTTGTTATAAACTGCCAAGTTGTCGTAGTAACCAGCAATCAAACCAGATAAGAACAGGTAAACCCCCGCAATGGCAGCATGGGGCAGTGCTAATGAGTGAAATGGGTCAAGATCATGTAGCAAATGTCCTGCTTTTTCGGTATCAATCATTGGCGCGCCAGTATATTGCAACCAAGCAAAAGATATAATCAAAGCGACGGGTACGGCCAACATGACGTTACCCATGATAGCGATAAACTGGGTGCGCAAGATATCGACCACCAATTCTGATAGCTTGGTCAACTGATGCGATTTTTTACCAGAGCCTTCAGAAATAGTAGAAGCGATTGCAGCAGCGGTCATGGCTGGCTGCTTGGTAGCGACTGTGCCGCGAATAACATGAATGAATACGAAACCCAACCCATAAATCATACTGTTGATGAACGCGCGACCCATGGGAGCGAGCGCTAAATGATACGCCAGTATTTTTATGGTTGCCATAAATGCAATGATAAAGCCACCAATAGAGGCTTTTTTGAGCATCTTTTGATAGCCTGCTTTATCGGTACTAATATAATGCTCGCCGACGCGGCTGGCATTTTCTGTGACTTTGCGAGAGAGCAGTTTGGTATTATTATCAATCAAATAACCAATACTATAGCGCTGATTGGCCGTAGTGATGAGTGCCTGTATCAGTTCGATAACAGCGCGATCTCGCTTTTGATTATCGTCTGTGACCAGTTCAGTCAAAATCCGCATACGCTGCAAGCTTTGATCTAAACGCAGCATCATATTAGTCAAACGAATAGAGATACCGGTTTTATAAATCCGCTTGCGTACGGTAGCGACGATATCTTCACACTGTTCAAGCATGACTAATAATGGCGCGGGGTCGACTGCTTGCTCAGGTGTGATATCTGTCAAGGTATCAAGCTCATGTGCTTGACGATATTGATTGACGAAGAGTACGGCTTCTTGATTTTGTGCAACGAAAGATGCGGAATAGTTCAGTATTTGTGGATAGGACTCCATCAAATCAGGATGCAAGCCGATACCGCTGATGCGATAAGACAAAATGATAATGGCGTTTAAAATACTGTTTTTTGCGGTAGCGACTAGGTTTAAGTGTTTCTCTTCTACGCGAACCAGCTCAACCAGTTTGTCCCATTTTTCCTTTTCAATATTGGCCAGCCAGCGTTCATCAGAGCGTTTATTAAATAAATAGCCCACCAATTCTACGACAGAGTCATCTTGTGGTAATAATGGTAAAAACCGATGACCAATTAACCGGCGTAAACTGTTAAAGAACCCTTGGTCGGACATGATACCAGTATCGGTATACAACGCAATTTGTCGATATTGGATAATCAGTTTTAGCACAAAACTAGACA
Organism: Psychrobacter sp. P11G3; assembly: GCF_001435845.1. Taxonomy (NCBI): domain Bacteria; kingdom Pseudomonadati; phylum Pseudomonadota; class Gammaproteobacteria; order Moraxellales; family Moraxellaceae; genus Psychrobacter; species Psychrobacter sp. P11G3. The sequence goes on along the minus strand of NZ_CM003596.1, from coordinate 1,900,679 downwards.
GCCCATCTCCATATTCTGGATGCTGATGTATGATATCAATAAGGGATTGAATTTTTTCGTTGGCCAATGCAGGTTCTTTATCACTGACTCGTAGCTCATCAATCAAGCGTTTGAGTACCGCAGGATCTGGCACGTCGCTCAAAGCGGTAATCTGTTGTAAAATGCGTTTTAATTCTGACACGTCGCACCCTTTATCATGGTTGTTTCAATCGTTTTTATTATTTAAGTCGGTATAAGTGGTTGAGTGATGTTTGCCAATCGTTCAATTGTAGTCGAGCGACATCTTGTCTTGCGTTATTTTAATCGGAACTGCCAATTGATATTGAATTATTTTGTTAGCAGTTATTTTGACAAAAAAAAGGACAGTAACACGACTGTCCTTTTAATCAAGGTATTTTAGGTTAGTTTTAAAGCTAGCTTAGCTTGCAGGAACATCGAAATAAGCAAGATCAAAGTTCATCATTGGGTCACTACCAGCTTTGACCATTTGTGCATGAGCATCGATACGCGGTAGGACGCGGCCAACAAAATAGTCAGCAAGCTTAGCTTTATTGGTATAAAACTCACCTTCTTTACCATTGGCTGCTTCTACCATCAACGCAAACATGTATGAGTAAGCAAGGTAGCCAAAGGCATGCATGTAGTCAACCGCACAGCCATTGATTTCGTTTTTGCGTTCGCCGATGTTGTTAAGCACAGTGGTGGTTAGCTCTTCGATGGTATCCGCTGCATCTAGAGTAGCTTGTTTGATAGCATGGTCTGCTTGCATATTGTTAACAAAGTCACGAATCTCACCCAAGAAATGAGTGACGTACTTACCGTTGTTACGTGCAACTTTACGACCTAGCAAGTCAAGCGCTTGAATACCGTTGGTACCTTCATAAATCTGTGCAATACGGGTATCACGAACGATCTGCTCCATACCCCATTCGCGGATATAGCCATGACCACCAAAGACTTGCTGACAATCAACAGTGGCTTCCAGTGCTTTATCAGTCAGGAACGCTTTAGCAACTGGTGTCAGTAGGGCAACACGAGCTGCAGCCGCTTTGGCTGACTCAGGATCGGTACTAAACTTCTCTTCATCAAGGTTTTTGGCAACATACATCGCAAAACAGCGCGATGCTTCAGTGTTTACTTTGGCGTTCAATAGCATACGACGGACGTCAGCATGATGGATAATAGCGTCAGCAGGTTTCTCTGGGCTTTGTAGCTGGGTATCGCTACGGCCTTGACCGCGGTCATTGGCATATAACGCTGCATTTTGATAGGCAAGCTCAGAACCACCAAGGCCTTGCAAGCCCATAGTGACACGCTCATAGTTCATCATGATAAACATTGATGATAGACCAGTGTTTTCCGCGCCAACCATCCAGCCTTTAGCATTATCAAAGTTCATGACACAAGTCGCAGAGGCTTTGATACCCATTTTGTGTTCGATAGAGCCTACCGCTAACGTATTGCGCTCGCCTAAGCTACCATCTGCATTGACCAAGAATTTTGGTACGACAAATAGCGAGATACCTTTTGAGCCTTCTGGTGCATTTGGTGTTTTTGCCAATACCAAATGAATGATGTTGTCAGTAAGGTCATGCTCACCACCAGTGATAAAGATTTTGGTGCCAGAGATATCATAGCTACCATCATCATTAGGCACGGCTTTGGTTTTGATAATACCTAAATCAGTACCAGCATGCGGCTCCGTCAAGCACATGGTGCCAGCCCATTCGCCGTTGTACATTTTTTCTAGATAAGTTTGCTTTTGCTCTTCAGAGCCAGCTGCATTTAAGCAAAGCGTCGCACCAACTGTTAGGTTTGGATATAGGGCAAATGATTGGTTGGCAGTGAAAACCATCTCTTCAGTGAGCATGGTAACCATTTTAGGGAAGCCCTGACCGCCGTATTCAGCATTACCGCTTAAGCCAACCCAACCTGACTCAGCATATTGCTTATAGGCTTCTTTGAATCCTGTCGGAGTCGTGACGACGCCATCACCTTCAAAAGTTGCGCCTTCTTCATCACCGCTACGGTTAATAGGAAGTAGAATGTTTTTTGACAGTTTTCCCATTTCTTCTAAAATCATATCGACAGTTTCCATGTCGACATGAGCCAAGTTTTCGTTGTTTTGCCAAAACTCTGGCGCTTTGAATACGTCATTTAAGATAAAGCGCATGTCATTAAGAGGGGCATTATAAACAGCCATAAACATTCCTTTGGTTCAAATAATTAAAATTGAAGTTGTTAAGATTATCAACTGTTCTCTTGGTATAACCTTAGCGATTAATAATCAAAGTTTAACAAATAAGCTTGTGAGCGAGTGTATTTCTTCGTGAATTGTGCGTACACCAAAAGTTAGCAATGGCTATTGAAGTGCTTATAGACAACTTGCCGACAACTAGGATGTGAGAAGGTAGGCGAGTCGGTACTTATAGACAGTTGCTATAGTCAAAACTATATTGATAGTCGTCATAAGTATCCGCAAAATAAAGCGGCAACACACCGAAGTATGTTGCCGCTCAGATTATACGATTGCGAAGTTTAGCGCTTTAATTAAAAGGCAAACTGATCAACGTCCATGCTCATATATGGCTCTACACCAGTGCCGATACGCTGTACGTGCGTAGTAGTACGTGGCAATAGCTTAGCAAAGTAGAACTGAGCTGTTTTAACCTTAGCGTCATAGAATGCTTTTTCGCCAGTACCGTTTGCGATAGCAGTCTGAGCAACCAGTGCCATACGCGCCCATAAGTAAGCTAGAGTCACATAACCACTGAAATACATATAGTCCACTGCAGCGCCGCCAACAGCGTCTGGCGTTTCAGTTGCTTGCATGCCGATGCGTGCAGTCAAATCACCCCATTCTTTAAGGTGCTTGGCAAGTGGACGGATGAACTGACCCATCTCGTCATTTTCTTTGTTTTCTTCACAGAATTCTTGGATAACGTTTACAAAGTTCGCAAGTAGCTTACCTTGTGAACCTAGGACTTTACGGCCTAACAAGTCAAGTGCTTGAATCTCTGTGGTACCTTCGTATAAGCAAGAAATGCGCGTATCACGTACGTTCTGCTCCATACCCCATTCGCTAACGAAACCATGACCACCATAAACCTGAATACCATGGTTAGCAGCTTCTAGACCTGTTTCAGTCAAGAACGCTTTAGCAATTGGCGTCAGTAGTGACAACATTTGATCAGCAAACTTCAACTCTTCGCCTTCGCCTTTTGCAACGGTATCTGCAAAGTGTGAGAGATAATAAACTAGCGCACGACCACCTTCAGCAAAGGCTTTTTCAGTCAATAGCATGTTACGGACAGCTGGATGTACGATGATAGGGTCAGCCGCTTTCTCTGGTGCTTTCGTACCTGATAACGAGCGCATCGCTAAGCGGTCTTTTGCATAAGTCAATGAACCTTGGAATGCATACTCTGCTGCAGTCAAACCTTGCACAGCAGTACCGATACGTGCCACATTCATGAAGGTGAACATACACTGTAGGCCGCGGTTTTCAGGTCCAATCAAGTAACCCGTTGCGCCATCGAAGTTCATGACACAAGTTGCAGAGGCTTTGATACCCATTTTGTGTTCGATAGAGCCACAAACGACATTGTTGCTTTCGCCAACGCTACCATCTGCGTTTACCGTCATTTTAGGAACGATAAACAGGGAGATACCTTTGGTGCCAGCAGGTGCGCCTGGTAGACGAGCCAATACAATATGGATAATGTTACCGGTTAAGTCATGCTCACCAGCAGAGATAAAAATCTTTTGCCCCGTGATGCTATAGCTACCATCTTCTTTAGGCTCAGCTTTGGTGCGGATAATACCCAAGTCAGAACCCGCATGAGCTTCAGTAAGACACATGGTGCCTGACCATTCGCCAGTCACCATTTTTTCTAAATAGGTTTGTTTTTGCTCGTCAGTACCATGATGCTCGATGGTTTGGATAGCACCATGTGAGAGGCCAGGGTACATAGAGAATGACCAGTTAGCCGTACCAACCATTTCATTGATGACAGTAGACAATGAGAACGGCATGTTTTGACCGCCGAAATCTTCTTCAGCAGATAAAGCAGGGAAGCCAAGCTCACAATACGCGTCATAAGCTTCTTTAAAGCCTTTTGGCGTGGTGACTTTACCATTGTCAAACTTACAGCCTTCAGCATCACCGCTTTGGTTTAATGGTGACAGTTCGTTTTCAGCAAAGCTTGCAGCCATTTCAAACAGGCTGTCCATTAGCTCACGGTCAGCTTCTTGGAACGCAGGCAAAGTTTTGTAGTGGCTTTCACTATCGAGTAGTTCATGCATAACGAATTGGATATCACGTAAGGGCGCTTTGTATTGCATAACTTCCTGTCCTTTTTGGAATGTAACCGATCATAGCCAATAATGAGCATATGGTCGCACTATCCTCTAGTGCATTATTCTTACCTAGCCAATCTGAAAATCTAAATAAATGATAAACAGTAAAGCAGGTCAACCATGCTATCAGTTACATAAAATAGTGTTGAAAAGAGTGGTGATTGCCAGAGTCAATGAGAGATTAAATGTGCTCTAACAAATTCACTATAAAAGATAGGCTTTCATAGGTGATTATACAAGTTTGGTGACAGGACTGATAAGTCATGAACCTATCTTGCATCGGTTATGCAATCGACGTTAGGCGCTAGGAAACAGCAGCATTAAGCATATGAAAACTCTAATGTTACCAAGACAGATAGTCCTTTATATGATTAACATTAACGTGACAAAACGACAGCCAAAAAAATAGCGTTCGCCATAAAGACAAACGCATCGGTATAAATTACAACACTATTTGGTAGAACCGAGCATGTAAGTTATTTCACAGATATACACGCGATAAACCGTGATAAACATCAAACATGATCGTATGCTAGGAGTCTGAACATAGTAGCTTATGGTTAATAAGTTATAACTTATAACGAATAGCTTAGCGTTTACTCAGAAGCATTTTGTTTAAGCAGCATCGCAGTGGCAACATCAGCAGCCACGGGTTTGCTAAACCAATAGCCCTGACCAATTTTGCAACCCATATCCAACAACACATCGCGCTGCTGCTCAGTTTCGATACCTTCAGCAACGACCTGCATATCTAAAGCGAGTGCTAAGTCTAAAATGGCTTTTACAATCGCGTGCTGGGTACGATCGGTTTCAATATTAGAGATAAAGCTCTTATCAATCTTGATAAAATCAAATGGGTATTCTTGCAAGTAGCTCAATGACGCATAACCAGTACCGAAATCATCGAGCGCTAGACGTACGCCAAGCTCTCTAAGCGAGTTAAGCTGTTTTTTTACATTATCATGACGCTGAATCAAAGACGACTCGGTCACTTCGATATGCAATTGATGGGCAGCAATGTCATTTTCTGTCAGTAGTGTGCTCACCATATCAAAGAAGTCAGGGTGGCTAAACTCAGCAGCATCAGCGTTGATACAGACGTGTTGATGAAACCCTTGCTGTTGCCAAACAGAGAGTTGTTTGACGATTTTAATGGCCAGTTGCGAAAACAAATCAAAGGAGAGCTTGTGCGCGATAATGGCATTGATGAAATGAACGGGCTTGAGTAATCCGCGAGTAGGGTGTTGCCAACGTACCAATGCTTCAAAACCTGTGATAGCCCCAGTCTCTAATGAGAACTTTGGCTGATAATAAGGAACGAATTGACCTTCAAGGGTAGCAGTCCTAAGCTCAGACTCTAACTCTAAGCTACCAGCGGTGGCGCTTTCAATGGCCTCATCGTACCAGCGGATATCATCGCCACCGTGCTGCTTGACATAGTCCAGCGCTTTTTCTGCCTTTGTCAATAAACCCGTTACTTCATTATCATCTTTTGGAAAACAGCTGACACCCACAGAAATATGGTAATAGATATTTGCATCTGTCGCATGGCTCTTGTCAGTAGAGAAGGGGCGTTCACACATTTGCATAAGTGTATCTAATTGATGACGTACCATATTGGCATCTTTAACTTCAAACAGTAGCGCAAAATCATCACCACCAAAGTGAGAAAAAGAGCGTAAATTATGCAGTTTGAGCTTTTCGACTCCTTCTACAAAGTTTTTTATTAAGTCATTGGCACCATCAGGCCCTAGTAGGCTGGCAAGATTGCGATAGCGGTCAATGTTTAAGCGTACAAGGACAACCTCTTGGTAACTATCTAATAGCATGTCACTTGTTTGACTCAAAAACACCTTGCGGTTAGGAAGACCTGTGAGCTGATCATAGTTGAGTAAATGCGCGACCTGTTTTTGGTCTTTGATAACGGATGACATGTCACGTAACATACCTACATGGTAGGCTGTCTGTTCGACATAAATCTTGCGATAAGTGACATGACAATCGATAGGTTCGCCATAACGATTGATCATCGAAAAATCAAGTTCGTAAAATCCATGACGGTCTAGGTTTTTACTGATGTCTTTTAAGATCAGCTGCTCTGCTTCTGATAAAAACTCGGCAGCATAAATACCAAGTGGCCGACCAACCAAGAACTCTTCTTTGTAGCCAATCATAAGCTCATAACTAGCATTGACCGCTAAATAACGTAAATTATCATCTAATACAAATATGGCGTCTTCAAGCTGTTCACATAGCGTACTCATCAACTGCTGCTTGATTGATACTGGAATAGTGTCAAAATTGCTCATAATAGTGGCTCACAAAAGATAAGGGCTTATAAAAATAAGAACTGTATTATCAATTTATTAACATTGAGTTGGCATCGCACTTTACTGTGTACGATACAGAACAGACGTTATTTTTGACTATAAGCATAAAAGATAAAAACTACGATAGTCATACTAATACTTATCAATTTTTACTAGGTGCTTAAGGCATGTAAAGTAGCTAATGCTACTACTGGTGCAGTTTCGGTACGCAAGACTCTTGTACCGATTTGCCAAGGCTCAAATCCAACAATCTCCGCCTGCTGACATTCATCTTGACTCAGACCACCCTCAGGCCCGATCAACAGTTTGATATAAGGGGTCTGTTGTTTGAGAATATCAGATAGAGCGTCAGGCATGGCAGGTTGTCCTGCTGCTGGTACGCTCATTTGCATACATAGATCTGCAGCGTTTGCTAATACGTGGTAGTAAGGATCACGGCTAAGCACAGAAACGATAGAACTGACGGCCATTTGCGCCTTCGTAACGTCAGTAACCATAGCCTCAGTAGTCTTAGCGTCAGAATTGGTATTGCTTAGCCATTCGTTGATAGATTGTGGCGCAAGAATAAGAGGTGGACGATTAAGGCCGCATTGTTCACAAGCTGCGATCGCTATTTGTTGCCAGTGCGCCAGTTTCTTTTCAACTTGAGCAGGTTTCAATGTGACTTCGCCATGATGGCTGCTGAGCAACTGAATAGCAGTTACCCCAAGCTCAGTTGCTTTTTGAATAGCATAGTCCATACGCTCACCGCGGCTCATTACCAAACCAATCTGAGTAATAGTAGGCGGCGTACGATCGTCGTCTATATGTGTAAGCAAAGTAGCAGTGGCATTTTTTTTACTGATTGCCTGTAGCTCTACTGTATATTCGCCGCCAAATCCATCGAACAAAATCCCTTGATCACCAATACTTGCTCGTAGTACACGGCACCAGTGATGGACAACACTATCTGGCAATTCGACATTGTTACCTAGTGGCAACTCACCCAATTTAGGTAGTGGTGAGGCATCAGCATTGTCGTTGTTAACGGCATAAAAAAAACGTCGCACGTGGTCTTATTCCTATTATTTGATTGAGTATAATTATTATTAGATCTATAGAATATCACTTGAGACAATTAATGACATTTGTTTTATGAGAATTTTTCTTAATAAGGATAATTATTTTTAGAGCAGCATTATTACACAGTGAAGAAAATTTTAAAAATCAAATAAGATAAAGTGTATGAATGAAACGGTAAAGAGTTATTGGTCAAAATTTTGACAATAAAAAACTGGCGCTCCTAGAAGCGCCAGTTTTGAATAATGTATTCAGGAATGATTAAGGGATATTTTAGAATGCTTACAAATTTAAGCAGTCAATCCCAATGCTTCTACCAAGCGTTTGTTTGGCTCAACTTTGTTCATGCTATAAAAATGCATGGCAGGTACGCCCTCGGCAATCAAGCGTTCACACAAGCGATAAACCACATCAAAGCCAAACTCACGAATAGCCTTACGGTCATCACCAAAATCCGTTAACTGCTTACGTACATAGCGCGGAATATCGGCGCCACAGCTATCAGCAAAACGCAAGAGATTGCTTGAATTGGTAATTGGCATGATACCAGCGACCAAAGGCTGAGCTACTGTATCAATACCGCGTTTCTCTAACTTATCACGCAAGTACAGATAGCTGTCAGCGTTGTAGAAAAACTGTGTAATCGACGCATTGGCACCAGCTTGGTATTTATTTACCAAGTTATCAATATCAAACTCAAAGCTACGCGCTTGTGGGTGCATTTCAGGGTATGAGGCCACTTCGATATGGAAGTGATCACCTGAATGCTCACGAATGTACTTTACCAAATCTACCGCAAATGGTAGTTCACCCATGCCCACCTGACCTGATGGCAAGTCGCCGCGTAGCGCTACTAAACGTCTAATACCTAAAGTCTTATAATACTCAAGCAGTTCAGCGATTTCACTTTTGTCATCGCCAATACAAGACATATGCGGCGCGATTTCAGTGGTACCACGCGTACTTAATGCCTGTACGATATCTAAGGTGCGGCTACGGGTTGAACCGCCTGCACCGTAAGTTACCGAAAAATAAGCTGGTGACAACTTATTAAGCTCATCATAAGTGCTGAGAAGCTTTTCGTGACCTTGCTCGGTCTTTGCAGGAAAGAACTCAAAGGAGAAAGCAGGCTTACTCACAGTCAGGCTCCTTTTAGTATTTATAAGCGTCAGGCTTGAATGGACCTTCAACTGGCACACCCAAATACTCAGCTTGCTTTTGGGTCAGCTTAGTTAGGGTACCGTTAAAGCCTGCAACCATCGCAGCGGCCACTTCTTCGTCTAACTTCTTAGGCAACACTTTTACGTATAGATTGTCAGTACGTTGGTCAGCTGGCAAGTCAGCGAATTTTTCTTCGAACAGATACATTTGAGCCAATACTTGGTTGGCAAATGAGCCGTCCATAACGCGTGACGGGTGACCAGTTGCGTTACCTAGGTTTACTAGGCGACCTTCAGCAAGCAAGATTAGATAATCGTTCTCATCGTCTGAGCGGAAGATTTGATGAACTTGTGGCTTGATTTCAACCCAGCGCCAGTTGTCACGCATGAATTGTGTGTCGATTTCGGTGTCAAAGTGACCGATGTTACATACCACAGCACCAGGCTTAAGGGCTGCTAGCATATGTCTATCACAAACATGGTAGTTACCAGTAGTTGTGACAATCATGTCAGTGTCTTCAAGCAGACGCTTGTTGATGCTGGCTGCGCCGCCCGTGTTGTCACCGTCGATGTATGGTGATAATACTTCAAAACCGTCCATACATGCCTGCATAGCACAGATAGGGTCAACTTCTGAAACACGTACGATCATGCCTTCTTGACGTAAGCTTTGTGTAGAGCCTTTACCTACATCGCCATAACCGATAACCAAAGCACGGCGACCAGCAAGGAACATATCGGTCGCGCGTTTGATAGCATCGTTTAAGCTATGACGGCAGCCGTATTTATTATCATTTTTAGACTTGGTAACTGCATCGTTGACGTTGATAGCTGGTACTTTAAGCGTACCTTTACCAAGCATCTCAACCAAGCGATGAACGCCAGTGGTGGTTTCTTCTGAGATACCATGGATGTTATCAAGAAGCTCTGCATAATCGTTGTGAATCAAAGCAGTTAAGTCACCGCCATCATCCAAGATTAAGTTAGCATCCCAAAGTTGGCCTGATGCTTCGCCGCCAACATGTACTTGCTGACGTAGGCACCATTCATACTCTTGTTCTGTTTCGCCTTTCCAAGCATAAACAGAGATACCAGCAGCAGCAATCGCAGCAGCAGCATGGTCTTGAGTTGAGAAGATGTTACATGATGTCCAGCGTACTTCAGCACCTAGCGCGACTAGTGTCTCGATAAGTACGGCAGTCTGAATAGTCATGTGGATACAGCCGGCAATTTTCGCGCCTTTAAGCGGCTGGTCGGCTTCGTAGCGACGACGCAAGCCCATTAGGGCAGGCATTTCGGCTTCAGCAAGGGTGATTTCACGGCGGCCGTAATCAGCAAGGCTAATGTCAGCGACTTTGTAGTCAGTGAAAGAGGGATCGATCGTATGGGCAGATGGTGTAGTAGACACTGCGTCCATAATATGCTCCTATCAGTGGTTAACGAATGATAAAAAGAATAAAAACGCAGGTGCCGTTGTTTGCGCTGTGAGCGACCAAAAATATGGTCTCTCGACAGTTAACCGAGCCTAACATAACCTGTGATTGCATAACTATAGAATGTTAATGCAGTGAATCACTGTTATGGCGCAACACCTCTCGGAGGTCGTTATTGTAATAGATGAGTGGTTAATTGTCACCTATTGACTGAGATAAATGATAAGCAGTCATGGCATAAGTACCTGTATATTTTTCATAGGTATAAAAAAAGGCCACCTGTAGATGACCTTTTATATTTAAATAAGCGCTAGGTTTTTAATTGCTGAATGAGCTTAGTACCAGTTGTAAGTTAGAGAGGTAAAGTAGTTAATACCATCAGTATCATAACCAGGTAGCGTGATGTATTTTTCATTGGTGATGTTATCCAAACGAGCAGTCATAGTGATATTGTCAGTTAACTGGTAGTTACCGCTAATATTGAACAAACCATAATGATCGACAAACTGCGACTCGGCATTAGTAACATTACTATAGTAATCGCCTACGTATTCATACTCAGCACGAATATCAAAGCTTGATAGGCGATAGCCTGCATAAATCAGACCTTTGTGTTCAGGGCGAATGGCAAGGAAATTACCATCATTACTACCACCACTGCTATCTTTTGCGTGCTGATAGTCATAACTTGCACCAAATAAGTAGTTATCGATTATCCAATCTGATGTTAGCGTGATCCCATTGATTTCAGCTTCATTGACGTTTTCGCTAGCACCTGCATATGGGTTGCTAGGAGTGGGGTTTGATACATAGCTGATTAGGTCGTCAACTTTATTATGGTAGCCAGTCAAGCGTGTAGATTGAATAGTTGTGTCATATTCAATAAAGGCTTCATAGTTATCGCTGGTTTCTGGTGTTAGTTCAGCATTGCCACCGAAAGGTGAGTATAGGTCATTGAAGCTAGGTGCTCGGAAACCTTTAGCATAACTGGCACCAATACGTAGGTTAGGATTGATGTGTAGCGCACCACCTAGGTTGTAGGTAGTCTCATCACCATACTGTGAGTTATCATCATAACGTAGGTTTGCTTGTGCATCGAACTTATCGTTGGCTAGCACATAACCCAAAAAGGCACTGGTGACATCGCGATCATCAACATCATAGTCAGTGGTATCGATACTTTGGTTTAAGTACTCTGCTCCGTAGATACCTGTACCGATAGGTAGTGAGTGCTGACCTACTAAGCTTACTTGATCTTGTTCGGTGTCATAGTTGCTGGCATAGGTTTCTGTATCTATATTATCAATAGAATGACCATACTGCAGCTTCACTGAAGCACCTGGTTGATAGCGCCAATCGACAAAGGCTTGAGCTGCGCCCGTCTCTTGATCAGAATAGACATTCTGCGCCGCACCATTATCAAAATAAGTCGTTGATTCACTGTACAGTGCACTAGCACCTGCTGACCATTGATCATTAATACGCTGATTCAAAGCAATGCTCACATTATCACTTTCAAAACCGTCATCATCTTTGTTGTAAGGAGCATATTGGTTACTAGGATCGGGTAGCGTCGCATTGATACCGTCTGTTTCATTGTGGCTGGCTGATAGGCTAAGGGCTGTGCCAGTATCATTGGCAAACTGTGCACTTGCGCCATATAGGTACTGATCATTCGAACCGACACCTGCAGTTACAGAGTAGTTAGTCTTTTCAACATTGCTACCTTTGGTAAATACTTGAATGACGCCGCCCATTGCATCTGCACCATATATACTAGAGCCTGACGCACCGTATAATATTTCGATACGATCGATCTGGTCTGCTGGTAGTAAGTTTAGGGCACTAGTACCTGTACTTAATGAGCTATAGCGTATGCCATCAATCAGTACTAAGATTTGTTTGCCATCGTAGCCACGCATATAAAGGTTTGAAACCGTACCCATGCCGCCGTTTGTATAATGGCTGATACCAGGCTGGCGTTTTAGCACTTCTAATACGGTTTGACCTTGATAACGTTTGAGCTCTTTACTATTCACAACACGTGTTTGAGCAATCACATTACTGACTTTAGTAGGTGTGCGAGTCGCTGTTACTACGATTTCGTCAAGTTCAACTTGTGGCAAATTGTTATCGTTGATGGAAGTGTTTTCAGAAGTGGCTGCCATTGCGGTATTTACTGCAAGTAAGCCAAGCGCGCTCAAAATACTTAAACGAAGATAGGTACGTGAAGATGCACGTGATACAGACATAGTCGATTCCAAAGTAATCAAGTTAAAAATGCAGAAATGAGAGGTAACTATTATGACGTAAAAGGGGTCAAAAGTTACAAAAAACAGTATATAAGCAAAACTGCGCTCATTATCTACAAATTAACCTGCTTTATAAACTACTTTAACCTAATGTTTATTCAGGGTAGGCTGAATGTTATTCAGGTTAGCTTGCTAAATAGTCTATTAAAAATTACTTTACTTAGATATTCTGTGAAAACTTGTTGAATTTTATAAGATAAGCCTATCCTTAAAAATACCTACTATTAGAAATGCACATAGATTAAGAAACCAAATACCAATACAGTTAGCTACAAAATTGCGTAATCAAAAGCACTGCTGTTATAAATAATTGTTACTATAGTATGGACGCCACCTGTCATTTATCATGCCATTTTTAAACTAAGAGGTTTGTTTTGTCTATCAAGCATAATCTGACTCCCAGTCCTTCGCCTAATTTATTCTCTGCTATTACTAAGATGCCTTTTATAGTCGCAATGCTATTACTGACTATGCTGTTAAGTATCGCCTTGCCAAATAATGCTTATGCTGTGGAGGCTAGTGCGCTTGGAGTGGGTAATGACAGTAGTGGAGAGACAGTAAGTACGCCATTACCTGATTCATTTGGCCGAGATACACCGCGTCATACGGTACAAGGGTTTATCAGTGCGCTGGGTGAAAATGATTATTTACTGGCAAGTAATTATCTCAACTTATCTAAGTCCGATAACCCAACGACCGTTGTGCGTCAGTTCAAACAAGCACTGGATGCAGGAGGGCGTTTTCAGCCGGATCTACAGATTAGTAACTCACCTGAGGGTAATCTAACTGACCAACTGCCACCTAGCCAAGAAAACGTCGGTGTGATTAATATCGGCGAGCGAAGTGTTCCGTTACTACTTGAAAGGGTGGTCTCAAAACAGAATGAACAATATTGGCAATTCTCTAGCGATACGCTGACCTCAGTACCAGAAGTGATAGAAAATACTGAGCCGACTTTGGTCTCGCGTTATACGGTTGATTCTTTAGATGGCAAAAAGCTTTTCGGTTATCAACTAGCTGATTTGGTCGCCGCGCTCACCATGATTGTGACCAGCTTTGTACTTACTTATGTCGCGGTATGGTTACTGTACCACTTATTAAGGATTGTCTATCCGTATTTGCGTGGTACACCATTGCCGTTACCTGATAAGGTAATATTGCCACTTTCTGTGGTCATTATGGCATTGATACTATCCGAGGTGATGGTTTATGCAGGGGTTTCGGTGACCCTGCGTGAGCCGGTCAATCGCTTTACGGATATTGCTTCTTGGTTGGCGCTGACTTGGCTACTATTGCGAGTAATCGATGCGATATTTACCCGAGCGGTAAATCTAAGCTACAAGAAAAACTATACTGAGCGTGTCTCAATTTTGGGACTGCTGCGCAAGGTTGTCAAAGCGCTACTCCTGATATTTGCAGTGATTGTCATTTTTGGCAATTTGGGTTTTGATTTGACCACTGGTATTGCCGCATTGGGTGTGGGTGGTTTGGCGTTAGCTCTTGGTGCGCAAAAGACGATCGAAAACCTAGTTGGTAGTGTCGTAGTGGTGGCAGACTCACCTGTGCGTATCGGTGATTACTGTAAATTCGGTACTTACGAAGGCACAGTTATTGATATTGGTATTCGCTCATCGCGTGTACGGACCTTGTCGCGGACGATTGTTACGGTACCAAATGGTGATTTTTCATCGATGCAGATCGAAAACTTTACCTCTCGGGATATGTTTCGTTTCTTCCATTACTTATATATTAAGCGTACCGCTGATCTTGACGTAATATTTAAAATGGTTAATGACTTGGATGAATTTATAAAAGAGCATGATTTGACCAATCAAGAATGGAATCAGGTCAATATTTTGGAGCTGCGCCAAGATTGCTATGTTATTCAGTTGCAAGCTTATGTGAATGCTATTGGTATCATTGAGTTCTATGACAAACAAAACGCTTTGTTTGTCGATATATTAAAGAAAGTCGCGAAATATAAAGTAGAACATGCATTGCCGACTCAGCAGTTGATTGTTAATCAAACGGAGCTTGAACATCATGTGGGAAGTAGCACTGATGAATCAGCAGCAGGAAATGAATCAGATAACAGTAGTAACTCTGCTAATAATGAAGTGTCTGATAACAAGGAAGTAAACACAAGCGTATACAGGAAAGATTACAACGACGATGGCGTTAATATTCGTAAAGATAGCGACAAGGCTAAAAATGATGTCGCAAGTCACCACAAATTCTCTATGGCGACCGTTAGCAGAAGTGGTGCGCTTAAGGCACTAAAGCATAAAAGTCATATGCTAAGAAAAAGTAAGTTTAAGCACACTAAAAACAAATCTGGTTTTTCTATATGGAACCAGCCTTAAAAGAGACTCTTTGCTCACGAGTGGTAGTGAATAACACTAGCTATGTCTTTGCTCAATTATTCATAAAGGTACTGCAGTTTTATCACGTAATGAGCCGTAGTACGACCAAAGCAATAGACTGGCAGCACTGCGACAAGGTGACCAGTGCTGAGTTAAGTCTTTTAGCTGCTTGGGTGTTGGGCGCTCTGCTAAGCCTAACAACTCCATGGCTGCAACTTTAATGGCTAAATCATCGACAGCGAGTATGTCTGCACGTTTTAGTGAAAATAGTAAATACATCTCAGCTGTCCAGCGCCCAATGCCTGTCACAGCTGTCAAGGTTGTTATGACTTCTTCATTTGGAAAGGTTTCTAACGCTGCAAAGTCTATATCATGATCCACTAAAGAGCGTACATAACGAGTTTTCTGCTTGGACAATCCCTGTGTCTTCAAAGTATCGTCTGTCGCTTCACGTATAGCTTGCGGGGTGATCAATTCTGCATCAACCAACCGTTTCCAAATACTGGCAGCGGCGGCAACTGATAACTGCTGACCTACCATCGCTCTCATCAACTGCTCAAACCCACCTGCGTTATGCCTAAGGTTAGGTGTGCCAACCTGCTTATGCACAGGAGCAAACCTTGGTTCAATGGTAATCAGTGTAGCAATCTGCCTTTCTAGTTCGTTGGTGTTTTCAATAGTATGTATGCTCATAGTGATTTCGCTTTGCTAATTAGAAGGTGCTCAAGTCTATATATTAATAAAAGGTGAGAAGCTCACATTAAATGGAATGTACATGAAAGAAGGCATTCATTAAAGGAAACATTGTTGCAGTCTACGTCTAGACCATAAGTGATTGATAAAAAAAGGACTGCTTATTTGCAGTCCTTTTGATGTAGTACCATATCACTAACAGTAGACCTATTCGCCATCTGCTTTAGGTTTTTTAAGTAGTACTAGTACAGCACCGTTACCACCATCTTTTGGTGGCGCAGAGCAAAAAGCTAATACTTCTGGCAATTGACGCAACCAGCCATTGATACAGGTTTTTAAAATCGCTTCACTACCTTTACCATGGACGATTTTTACCATAGTTTCGTTTTTCTGCTTGGCTTGGCTCAATAGTTGAGTCATCGCTTCGCGAGCTTCTTCTATCGTACAGCCATGGATATCTACCGCATCATACCAACGCAGCTTGCCTTTTTTGAGCTGATCAAAGATTTTATTTTGCAGTGTAGGCTGCTTATAAGACAAATAAGCTTCAGCAGCGACAGGGTTCAGTAGTGCTTGCATATCTGACAAGCCTGCGCCTAGATCACTGGCTTCACTACCTTGAGCTGCAGCACGTTTTGATAGTGTCGCTGCATCAGGTTTACCTGCTCTAGCTGCGCTGGCAGGTGAGCGGACATTTTTGTCTTCTAGCTGATTGACACCATGCATGGCTTGCATAAATAGAACTTTATCGTCATCGATATGTTCACTATCTAGCTGCTTAACCGTCTTTTTTACTTGCTTTTGAGTCGGTAGCGATACCGGTTCAGTTGGCTTTTGATTCTCACCTTCAGGTGAATTGGTATCACGGCCTTTGCTCAGCTGGCCTTTGAGTTCTTTGAGCTGGTCTTGCATTTCTTTTGAAAACAGAGAGTTTGACATAAAAGTTAACGTATCGTTGATTGATGAATGGTTGATTGAACTATGTATATAGCATAGACATTGTTGAAGCTATTAGCATATATTGAAACATAAATTATTGAGTTACTTTACCCGTCTGCTACGACGCCCGCAAGTAAGGATTGTAACGCTTGCCCTGGATGATCAGTTTTCATAAATTGCTCACCGATCAAAAAGTGCTGAATATCATTATTTAGCATCAAACGAATATCATCACTGCTATGAATACCACTCTCGGTCACGATAAGTGGTTTTTGTTCAGCACTATCAGTAGCAAGTGCGTCGTTTAAAATATTCTTAAGATCAAGCGTGGTTTGCAGGTCAACATCGAAGGTATTTAAATCACGATTATTGATACCGTAAATATTGTGTACTGAACGTGGCAACTGTAGCGCACGCTCAAGCTCAGATTTGGTATGCACTTCTATCAATACGTCCATACCAAGCTCAATACTGAGTGCATGTAGCTCTCGTACTTGGGCATCATCTAGGCAAGCCATAATGAGTAGGATGCAGTCAGCGCCCATTAGGTAAGATTGATAGATTTGATAGACATCAATCATAAAGTCTTTACGTAATATCGGTAAGCTTGAGGTATTAGCCGCTTGAATAAGGTAGCTGTCATCGCCTTGAAAGTAATCACGGTCGGTCAATACAGACAGACAACTAGCGCCTGCTTGCTCATACTGCTGCGCAAATAGAGCAGGGGTAAAGTTATGATTGATAATGCCTTTAGACGGTGAGGCTTTTTTAATCTCAGCAATGATACCGATACCATTTTCTTTAGTGCCAGCAGCATGTAATGCCGCGGCAAAACCTCGACGCGGTTTATCATCAGCTGCGACCTGTGCTTTCAAGTCCTCTAAAGACAATGCTTCGCGAGCGGCTTTTACTTCTTCTACTTTGGTGGCGACAATGCGCTGTAGCACTGACGGTATGTCTGAATGGGTTGTGGTCATACTGGTATCCGAATATCGTTAAATGTAAATACAGTCAGAGAGCTATTAATAACTACTAAATGGCTACGGCGTTTCCCTTCCTAGATGTACGATTTGTACAATCTGTGGTCGGCTGCCTTGTATCCGTTTTAGATTTTTTTGACTATAGACAGTATATAAATGCGTATAGATTAACCTTGAGCGACTAGCTGTTGGGTATAGTTGGCTAAAGACTCAAGTTTGAGTAAAGAATCACCATTTTGAATGATTTTCTGTGCTCGGCTAACACCGTTAGGGTAGTTGCTGGCAAGTCCTGCGGTGTATATCGCGGCACCTGCATTTAGCGCAATCATGTCACGTGCTTTAAGTACGGCACGGTCATGAGTGTCGGCTCCAGATAGTGCAGCACGAATCAACTCAAGGCTTTGTGCTGGAGAGTCGACATCGAGGCCAATAAGGGTTTGAGATTCGATACCCGCATCTTCTGGCATCATGTCATAAACTGATATCTCGCCATCTTTTAGCTCAGCGACTGTGGTCGAAGTCGCAAGACTGATTTCATCAAGACCATCTTTTGCGCCTACTACCATGACATGACGTGCGCCTAAGTTTTTCATTACCTTAGCAATCGGCTCACATAACTGCGCGGTAAACACACCGATGACTAAGTTTGGCGTGCCAGCAGGGTTGGTCAATGGGCCCAAAATATTAAAGATGGTACGCGCTTTTAACTCACGGCGTACAGGGTTGGCGTAACGCATGGCGCTGTGATGATTGGGTGCGAATAAAAATCCAATACCTTGGTTTTCGATACAGTCTTTTGTTTGCTCTGGCGTGAGCGCAAGACTGATACCTGCTTGCTCAAGTAAGTCTGAGCTACCAGACTTGGTCGAAACGCCGCGATTGCCGTGCTTAGCAACTTGTGCACCAGCTGCCGCAACAACCAACGCCGATGCAGTCGAGACATTGAACAAGTTAGCACCATCACCGCCAGTACCAACGATATCTACCAAGTAATCGCAGTTCTTTGGTTCAATATTGGCGGCTAGTGCACGCATGGCACTGGCAGACGCAGTAATCTCGTCGATGGATTCGCCTTTCATGCGTAGTCCTGTCAAGATAGCGCCCATCATAGCGTCGCTGCATCTACCTTGCATGATAATCAGCATCACTTGATACATCTCATCAAAGGTTAAGTCAATGTGTTGAAATATTCTACCCAAAGCTGTGGTTAGCAATTGATGCGTTTGCTCATCAGACAATTTTGCAATACTCTCTGGCGTGTGCGTTTCTTCTATTTTTGTCGTACTCATTATGGTCTCACTTACTATTATTTTTTATGTGAATCTGTGTGAAATGTGGCATGGGCTTATAAAAGTAGTATTTTTATTAACATGCTTTTAGTAAAATCTAGCCAACTTGCGGTAGCTCATCGGATGTCAGAGTAGCTAAGCCATGAGTCTGTAAAAAGTTATTGAGCAATTGGTAACCTGCTTCGCTCAATATCGACTCAGGATGGAACTGGACGCCTTCTACAGCAAACGCCTTATGACGAATACCCATGATTTCCTCAATACTACCATCGGCATTTTGTGTCCATGCGGTGAGCTCAAGGCAGTCTGGTAGGCTGGTCTTGTCAATGACGAGCGAATGATAACGCGTAACCTGTGACGGGTTAGGTAATCCAGAAAACACACCTTGCTCGTTGTGATAGATAGCGGATAAGCGGCCATGCATGACTTCGCCAGCTTTGACCACTTGACCGCCAAAGGCTTGACCGATCGCTTGATGACCCAAGCAGATACCCAGTATGGGAATAATCCCTTTAAATGTCTTAATGGCTTGCAGCGAAATACCCGCACGGTCAGGATCGCACGGACCTGGGCCAATCACAATCACATCAGGTGCAAGGGTTTTAATCTGCTCAATGCTGACCTGATCATTACGCCAGACAGTGATGTCCTGCTTTAGCTCACCGAAGTACTGTACGATATTGTACGTAAAGCTATCGTAATTATCGATCATCAAAATCATTAAGGCTTCAACTTATCAGTTTTATTATATTTTTAACATAAAATTGGTTCTCACTGTTATCGAGTTACTTGATTGCCGGACACAAGTAGCTATGACTATAACAGAGGGGGTTATTGCGCGCGGTTATCTTACCACTATTTTGTTTTCTATCAAATGGAGGGTATAGGCTATCTAAGTAAGCACCAAGTAAAAACATATTTTTTATTATCGTATCGATAACGAGGATAGTTTGATCAAGTGTAATGTTATGAATTCAAATATTGGCATTGCACTATAAAATAGCATTTCAATAATAAATATATTTGTATTTGCACCAATTAAGTGCTTTCTGTCCTCAACTGGTGCTCTGATTAAGTGCTATTCTAAAACTGAACTTGATGAGAATTAATTAATATATAACGATATTAATCATATAAATCACTGTAAATATTGATAATTAAATCTATTTATAACTATATCTGTTATCAGAGTGTTAATACATTGGCATAGCCTTTGCATTGTTGCTGTTATGATTATTTTTAAAGCCAAAAAACTGGTCTAAAAATAATTATTAACAAGAGCCCGAAGAGTTCAGCATTATGAGTTGTATATTGCTAGAATGTCGTTAGGATTGAATTGGCGTATATTAGACCATGTGCACAAATATTGGTCTGATTGAGTAAACGCTTTGGATGCGCATCTTGACTAATACGCAAAATAGTGCTGATAATAAGCATAATATCGAATGCGCTGTTTTAGTATTGAGAGCACATCTGACATTCTTGGACAAGAACATCATATTAATAATTTTAAATCGCAATTACGTGATCAACACAACGGAGACTATTCATGTCGAATAAACTATTAGATCTTATCCAATCCTCTAATGCTAAATGGGTTGATTTTCGCTTTACTGATACACGCGGCAAAGAGCAGCACATCAGCTTCCCAGCGCATACCGTTGATGAAGATGTCATGGAAGATGGCAAAATGTTTGATGGATCATCAATCGCTGGTTGGAAAGGTATCGAAGCGTCAGATATGATCTTGCGTCCTGATCCAGAAACTGCTTTTGTTGACCCGTTCTTTGACGCGGTGACTGTGGTAGTGACTTGCGATATCATCGAGCCATCAACGCTACAAGGTTATGACCGTGACCCACGTTCTATCGCACGTCGCGCTGAAGAGTATTTAAAGTCTACTGGTATCGGTGATACTGCTTACTTCGGTCCAGAGCCTGAGTTCTTTGTATTTGACGATGTTAAATGGTCAGTCGATATGTCTGGCGTTAGTCATAAAATCACGGCTGAAGAAGCAGCATGGTCGACTAACGAGACTTACGAGTGGGGCAACATGGCGCATCGCCCACGTGTGAAAGGCGGCTATTTCCCAGTACCACCAATCGATAGCTCACACGATATGCGTGCTGTTATGTGTGAACGCATCGAAGAAATCGTTGGTGAAGGTTCGGTTGAAGTTCATCACCATGAAGTTGCTTCTTGCCAGTCTGAAATCGGTGTTGCATTCAACACGATGGTACGTAAAGCGGATGAAGTTCAGCAATTGAAATATGTTGTTCATAACGTTGCGCATCAGTTTGGCAAAACAGCTACCTTTATGCCTAAGCCAATCGTTGGTGATAACGGTTCAGGTATGCACGTACATATGTCAATCTCAAAAGACGGCGTAAATACATTCTCTGGTGATGAGTATGCTGGTCTGTCTGAAACAGCATTATACTTCATTGGCGGTATTATCAAGCATGCGCGTGCGTTGAATGCGATTACCAACCCATCAACGAACAGCTATAAGCGCCTAGTTCCTCATTATGAAGCGCCTATCAAGCTTGCTTACTCAGCGTCTAACCGTTCAGCATCTATCCGTATTCCACACGTGAGCAGCCCGAAAGCGGTACGTGTAGAAGCACGTTTCCCTGATCCAACGGCTAACCCATACCTAGCGTTTGCTGCACTATTGATGGCTGGCCTTGACGGTATCCAAAACAAAATGCATCCAGGTGAAGCTGCTGACAAAAACTTGTATGACTTGCCACCAGAAGAAGAAGCACAAATCCCAACGGTTGCAGAGAGCTTAGATGTTGCATTGCAAGCACTGCGTGATGATCATGACTTCTTATTAAAAGGCGATGTATTCACTGAAGACATGCTAGAAGCGTTTATCGCTTTGAAAGAAGAAGAAGTACAACGTCTGAACGTAACTGTGCATCCAGTCGAGTTTGATATGTACTACAGCTGCTAATTAGTCGCTAAAGCACTCAGTTGTTTTGAGTCATAAAAACCAGCTAAGTTATTCTTAGCTGGTTTTTTTATGCGTATTAATAAAGTGTATCAGTCCAATTGCTGAATTTTCTTTGAAATCGCTACTGATTTCATGTCAAAACTCACGCATAATAGTTTTATAAAATTATATTAATAGTAGACACTATCTAGGTTGATGGATTATGACTTTATTAGCAAAACCGAGTTTCTTGAAGAGTAGGATTAGAGTTGGGTTATGGACTACGGTTGCTCTCGCTAGTCTTTGTACATCTCTCACGAATGCTGCACCTATTTATAAAGTGGTTGATGAGCAAACCGGTCAAGTCACCTTTACTGACCGTCCACAGGATTATGAGCAGCAAGCTGGCAAACAAGTCAGTCAAACGGCTATTACGACAGGTAATGAGACGAGCAGGTCAACTAGTCTGAGTACGACAACCAATTCTAATACAAGTCGCGAATCATCAAGTGCGTCGCAGACAGCGACTACTACCGAGTCGCCTGCGATAAATACTAAGGTTACCACGCCAGTAAACTATCAGTTAGCCATTACTGAACCTAGCGAAGAGAGAGCCTATCGTCGTCCCGTACAGAATATCGATGTCAATGTACAGATTAAGCCTGCGTTACAGGTAGGTGATAATGCCCGTATTTATTTTGATGATAAAGAGGTTGCACAAGGTTTGAGCGCGTCTATTGCTACTGTTGATGTTTTGCCAGGTGCTCATATAATCAAGGCGGTTATACAAAGCGAAACTGGCCAAACACTTGAGCAAATCACACGTACTGTATACGTAATTCAAAACACGACCACATTGCAAGACAACAAAAGAAAGGCAGAGCAGCTGTTGGCTTATCAAAAGCTAGCTTGGTATCAAAAATTGATGCTAAAACTGCGTCAACAGGAAGTTGCTAATTCACAATGATGGTCTCAATAATGATTGAATATAATGAATAGATATCCCTAGCAAAATAAAAAGGCAAGCACCGTTAACGACGCTTGCCTTTTTTGATGCAAATCACTTATTTTATTTGAACTATAAGCTGTCTTATTTAGTTAGCTCGATGGTACCGTTAGCAGTCACCGAAATAGTACTGTTGCCAGACTCAAAGCTTTGACTTGGTACTGACTCGTCTGCCATTCCTGATTTCATGCTCATAGCGCTATACATCGGACGTGGGTAGTTGCTACCTGTGTTTAGGTTAACATTGACGACGCGATAGCCACGAGCATCCCACGCGCGGGTAAGGCTCTTAGCTTGCTGCTGAAAAGCGCGAGAGGCTTCGGTCATTAATTTTTGCTCTAGAGCATCCTTTTTGGTATCTGATACGCCAAAATTAAGATTGTCCATCACCAAGGTTTCTTGCAAATCAGCAATTAGTTGGCTAGTCGCTGAAAAGTCTGTGCTTTTTAAGTCTATGTTTGCTTGACCTGTCCAGCCAATGATTTTATCGTTCTTGTCGTAGCGTGGATAGGTGCGCTGTTGCCCTGTGCTCACGGTCACGCTAGGATAGCGCTTGGCGATTTTCATGGCATTGTTGATTGAGGTGTTAAGCATTGTGGCTAAAGTCTTAGAGTCAGTTGCCTGTGCTTTCTTGTACAAGCTGGCACGTACTTCGTCGTTCTGAATTTCTTCTTTTATTTCTGTCTGAAACGTCAGTTGATCATAGCCAGTGGGTTCTGCATGGGCGCTACCCATCATCGCTGTCATAAGACAAACCGTACCAGAAACTAGTGCTGCTTTATTCAATAAAGTATTTTTCATTATTATCTCCTAAGTTGATTCTAATAATATATAAATGACAATTATCAACGCTCATTTATACACGAAAAGTTGTCCCTATTGTTTTTTAAACATCGACATGGGTGCAACTTCATTCACTAAAATAGCAAAATTCATATAAGTTGCTGTGAGAATTTTGTGACCTAAGTTACTGATATAATTTGTGCTCATACATTGCGAACATGAGCTAATGAACTAAATGACAATGCTATTTAGGGTCTAAAGCAAACAGTTTTAAGATAGGGGTTGTAAAATTAAAAATTTCTTGTATAATTTGCGACTGGTGGCTCCATTGGTAGCCTCGCAACATTGTTCTATGAATCCCGCCAGGACCGGAAGGTAGCAACGGTAATAGTTATAGTGTGTGCCGAGGATGTGCTTTTGGAGTCGCTTTTTTTTGCCTAAAATTTGATAATTATATTTATAAAGTATAAAAGACATATTTGTGATGTATTAAGCCCTTCATTGTAAAGGGTTTTTTTTGGTCAAAATTTTGTCTGATGGTTATCTATTTGCTTATGTAGTTTTCAATTTAACTTCCTGTTCGATTTCCTTTGTAGTTCTTATCTAGTTCTAAGGTTTTATTGATTAATATGAGTTAAAATACAATGTATTAACTTTTTATTAACATTCTAGACACCTTGGAGTTTGATTATGAAGATGTTTGTTTGGCTATTCATTGCATTTGTGGTGTTGGTAGTTGTGTTTGGGGTATCCATTTTTAATAGATTGGTACGCGCACGTAACCAAGCAAAGAATGGCTTTGCTCAAATAGATGTTCAACTAAAGCGTCGTCATGATCTGATTCCAAACTTGGTCGAAACTGCCAAGCGTTATTTGAGTCATGAAGAAGAAACACTCACTCGCGTCATTAGCGCACGTAATCATGCCCAAGATCTACAAGACTCTAATAAACATCAGCCAGACTCACTAGAACATATGGCACTATTTGCAAAAGCAGAAGGTATGTTGTCTAAAGCGTTGAGTCAATTCTCCGCTGTCGTCGAAGCCTACCCAGAGCTCAAAGCCGATAGTATGATTAAGGAGCTCATGGACGAACTAACCAATACGGAAAATCGTATCGGATTTGCGCGTCAGCATTATAATGACAGCGTGATGTTTTATAATAACGATCGCGAAGTATTCCCGAATAACCTCGTTAGTACGACTTTTGGCTTTCGTCCACTCAGTCAGTTGGTATTCGAAGATAGAGAAGCGATTGCTCAGGCACCGATTGTAAACATGGGCTAAGGTTTAGACAATTTTGGCGAACTCTAGGCAGCCTAATCTGATGGATTTTTTTGGTGAACAGCGGATACGTACGCGGCGCAGTCTATTACTTTATGGACTGTTTTTCCTGATTGTACTTGCTCATATGGCAGTGGGACTGGCTGTCATGTCTATACTGCTGACAGTATTTACAGGCGGTATATACTACTGGGTATTGGTTCTGGTCATTGTCTTGACGTTAGGCAGTTTCGTTGGTGGTAGTTTTTTAGAGTATCGACGCCTGCGAGCAGGTGGCCGCGCTATTGCTCAGCGAGTAGGGGCGGTTAGGCTATTCATTGATAACAGCCAAGAAGCATGGGAGCACAGTCAAGGAGTCGCTCATCAACACGAAGCTGAAGAAAAGGTTCGCTATAGTTCACGTCATATAGCAGTACGTGACGAGCGCGATTTTCCGCCCGTTTATCGTCGCTACTATGAAATCGCTCAACAACTGGCCATTGCGGCAGGTTTGCAAACCCCTATTTTGTACGTGCTACCTGACGAGCAGGGTATCAATGGTTTCGTCGCTGGTCGCCATAGCTCAGATATGGTACTCGTCGTTACCCAAGGTGCGCTAGATAAACTGTCTGATGAGGCGCTATACGGACTCATCGGTCATGAATATGGTCATATATTGCACGGCGATGCTACGTTCAACTTACAGCTGATGGTAGTATTGGCAGGCTTGCAGATACTGTATGACTGGAGTGACCCAATATCCAATCATATCTCTAATCGTATCTCTAATCGTCTCTCTAATTATAGTCACTTTGATAGCGATAGTATTTCCCAAAAGTCTCTATCACAAAGACAGGTTGATACGCTTGCACGCAATACAGAAGCGCAAACCGCCAATTTCAACACGCATAGTGAATGGGTCGCCTACTGGCAGCAGCAATCACAACAACAGCAGTCTTCAGCCAAGCGTCAATCTAAATGGGTGCAAACGCCACCTATAATAGATCGTCAAGCCCCGCGTAGTGTCTGGACATTGCTACTGCATGGTTTAAGCTTCTCCAGTATGGCAAGCGCGCAGTTGATTAAGCACAGTTTTAATCGTGAGCGCGAGCTACTTGCTGATGCCACTAGTGTTCAATTGACACGTACGCCTGCGATTATCGAAACCTTAAAAGCCATTCATCAAGACTCGCTCGGCTCGCGTTTGTCTGGCATCGCCGATATCAATGGACTGAGTCATTTTTTCTTTGCTAGTAGTGGGGCAGACTTGAGTGATGTATCGTGGTTTGCCACCCATCCAAGCTTGACTGATCGTATGAGTGCTATTAATGTGGATGCTTATCATCAGTTCGCGGTACAAGTCGCCAAAGAAAAGCGAATAAATCAGCAAAAAGTTAAAGAAATATATAGGCAACGACGCTTAGGTGATTGGGGAGCAACAAAAGAAAATAGCCTAAGTGAAGATTTCCCAGAAAAAAACGTGCAGCAGTCGTCGTTACTTGGATCTCAAACAGCTGCAACGATTAATACAGGTGACATTAAACAGCCAAATGATAGAAAAGTTCTTGCTGAGTCTGGGAACGGCAGTCGTAACAGAGATATCTATGAATCAGAAGTTAATGACGGCTTAGAATTTACCGTAGACGCTGATGTGGTAGTCGGTGGGCGACTTCAAGTAAAGGCCGAAGACGTTGGTGTTCATCAGCTGTTAAAACCGTGGCAGGCCAAACCGGACGCCGACCTACCAGAAAACACACTAATTGGGTTTAATGATATTCAAAAGGTAACACTACCTCAGTATATACTCAATCATAGTCATCATCCTCTAGGTGCGCTAGCATTAGTCGAAACTGTCTTGCTTTGTCATCAGCATCGACCCTTATCAACGACTGCCATTTATAGTTTGAATGATATTTGGAATGAAGGCTTCTCTGTTGCGACTGACTCGACTTCCCATGAGCAAGTATTGCCACATAAGATAGATACTAAGCTGATGACAGTAGTAGCCAGTTTGGACAGGCGTTTAGACAGCGCTTTGATTGGGCTCGCCTTAAACCAATTGCATCAAAAGAATTTATCTGAACTATGTATCGAAGATCTAAAGCTTAAAAGTAAAGACGATCATAGTCACGACAGTCATCAGTACTATAAAAAACAAGAAAAATGCCGTACGATGTTGTTGCGTTATCAGCAGGGCATATTTGAGTTGTTTAACCAACAGCTGACATCTGACTTAACCAAAAGCTTAGCTTATGATTCGTCAGATCAAAATATATCTAGTGATAACTCTCATGCGGCTGCGATTACTCTGAATAACCCGTTAGCTTTAGCACATCAGAGATCGCCAATATTATCACTATGGCAAGTGTTACATTTGCAGCAGTTACTACCGATATTGTCTAAAGTTTTACAAGATACAGACGCGCAAGCGCTATGGACGCAGATACTGAATACTGGTATGGAAGACGTAAGGGCGCAATTGGACCCTTCAAGTCAGGTGTTTACAGGACTCAGTGAATCAGAAGTATCAGTTGTTGTCTTATTGGCTTATCGACTATCAAAAGATGCCAAAGGCCAGATGATCTCAATGCATGACCGATCGTTATTGAGTGAGGGTACTGACAGTGTGGCGCATTATATTGTAGATTTGAGACGGCATGCGCGCTTGATTGATATTGATCTTATGACAGTAAGCGATGTTAATTTACAGTGGCTATTATTGACCGCACAGCACTTGAATAGCATTCAGTTATTGGCGATTATTTCTGCGGTTCCCGTCTCTGCCAGTCACTCTATCAAGCGCTTGGTAGGTGCTCAGAATGCTGATAATTATCGAGAGAAGCAACAGGATGGTAGCCAAATAGATTATAATGAAGGTGAGATGAGCCAGCCTACTCATAATGAGTATCGCCAATGGTTAAGTACGTTGCATACGGTGATGTTACACGATACGATAATCAGCCAAGATGAATACGACTGTTTGCTGGCAATGTCAGAGCATTGGCTAGGCATTCGACAGCTGTTTTGATGGGTATGTATCTAGTGTTTGATTAATAGTGTGATGCATACTCAGTGAGAGCTGCCAAAACCATAAAAACATTTATAAATGATATAAACAAAATGAGTAGGATAGTAGAGTCGAATGAGTGATACCCAAGACCCGCTAACTGTATTACAGCGCCGTGTGCAGCAACGACAAATTCTAGCGATGATGGGTATCAATCAGTGGGTACAACCTGAGTCAGAAACCATCAATATGGCTGACATTGCGACAGTTTCGGTTGAGCAATCACATATTGATTCCACTGACATTGAGTCTAACAACAATGAAGTAGCGAGCGCTGGAATTGTAGGCACAGTTGATCAACCGACTGATGGTTATGATATCAGTGATTATAACGCTAGCGACTATGTTACCGATGAGTATGATGCTGATTTGCAAGCTATCACTGAACAGACGGCTAGCGAGCAAAGCCCTGTTACTTATAGTTTTGATTCCGTTGATTCAACTACGATTGGCTCAAATACTGTTAGTTCAAGTACTGAGTCTAACTACCATGACATCCCAAGTACTGCATCGAACCAAACTGCTGTAACCTCTACGACTGCCCCTATTGAGCAACCTCAATTTGCGCAAAGTGATTTTCCGCAGAGTACTAGTGATGACAGCATAAATGATGATAGTTTAAAAAAAGTAGCACCATTTGACCTGCAAGGTGGCCGCTATAATGACTGGGTAATATTGGTTGATATCAAAGCGCTGAATAGTGATAGTCAAAAACTATGGCAAAACATTACTCAGGCGCTATCAATCACTTGCGAGACAACATCATTCCCGATTTGTGATGGTATGGATACTGCTGAGCTTGCCAATGCCAGTCTTGCAGGATATATTTTTCGAATTGGCCGAAGCGAAGATATACAAGTTGCTGCACTGACCGCGCTGCCTGATGGCCTTCAACATCCCAATCTGACCACTGTGCCGACATTAGAAGAAATGCTCGCAGACAGTGATGCTAAACGTCAGCTGTGGGAGCAGATATCTCATTGAGTTGTATGAAAACTAACATCGATACCAATGCCTTTATCAACAAACTGAAATAAAAAACATCCTTTTATTTCATCATACCTAGGACTGTGATTATGCCTACAACCCCAACGTCTACAGCAACTACTACACCGCATCGCCTGCCAAATTTTTGTGCTGGCCCTGCTACCATGCCAACAGCCGTATTAGAGCGCGCACAGAGCGAACTGCTTGATTGGCAAGGTCGCGGCCTATCGGTCATGGAAGTCAGTCATCGTAGTAAAGAGTATATGGCCATTACTGATAAAGCAGAAGCTAAGCTACGCACGCTTATGGAGATACCAGATAACTATAAAGTGCTGTTTTTGCAAGGTGGCGCTAGCTTACAGTTTTCTGCGATTCCATTGAATCTGTTGAATGGTGGACGCGGTGACTATTTGACGACAGGTGCATGGTCAGGCAAAGCGATCAAAGAAGCCAAGCGCTATGAAGCACTGGGTTTGGGCGAGATTAACTTAGTTGCGACTGGCAAAGAGAATAACTTTACTGACGTACCAGCGCAAAGCGATTGGAATATCAGTGAAGACGCCGCTTATTTTCATTACTGTGCCAATGAAACAATTCATGGTTTACAGATATTTGAGCCGCCACAAGTAGATGCGCCAATCATTGCTGATATGTCATCTTGTATCTTGTCACAGCCGATAGATGTGTCTAAATTTGGCATGATCTACGCGGGCGCACAGAAAAACATCGGTCCTGCAGGTCTAGTCATTGTCATTATCCGTGATGATTTGATGAGGCAGGCAAGTGAATGGTGTCCTATGCTGCTGAACTATGAGCATCAAGCTGACAAAGAGTCTATGTCTAACACGCCAGCGACGTATTCTTGGTACTTAGCAGGGCTAGTGTTTGACTGGTTGGAAGAGCAGGGCGGTGTGGCTGCTATCGGTAAAATCAATCAGCAAAAAGCCGATTTACTTTATAAGATAATCGATGAGAGCAGTTTTTATAATAATCCAGTAGATTCTAAGTATCGTTCTATCATGAACGTGCCGTTTACTTTAGCAGACAGCAGCCTTGATAAAGTATTCTTAGAAGAGTCAGAAAAAGCTGGCTTGTTAAATCTAAAAGGTCATCGTGATGTAGGCGGTATGCGAGCCAGTATCTACAATGCCGTGCCACTTGAGTGGGTACAGCAGCTGGTTGACTTTATGATTGCCTTTGAAAAAAAGCACGCGTAAACAAGATAATAACTCCTAACGTATAAAGTCTTCATATATAAACTGCACATCAAGAAAGGCGCAACTGTTCATGGTTGCGCCTTTTTTATATTTATAAACAAACAATTTGGTCATGCTAGCGCGTAGTGATAATGGTTTGCCGTGGATATCGCTTAATGCTATCACCATTAAGTCATATCCACGGCAAACCATTAGGTTAAAAAACCTAAGTTTGTTATGATAAAATTTTGCTATAACGCTGTTTTGCTGTCAGGCTTTACGTTTTGATATTTATATTGGTTAGCATAGAGGTTTGTTATAACGTCATGATAATAAAAAACGCCCTGTTAAAAGCCATGTTGCTAACCATCACCGTCAGTTGGATACCGAGCAGTATCGCTGCACCTATTACGACGACCGCGCTTGGTCACAATAGCCCCACTGAGTACATCAATGCACCTTACTTACCTTATGCCAATCCAAAAGCGCCATCAGGGGGCACGCTTTCTCTAGATGCTCGCGGTACGTTTAATAGCGCCAATAAATGGATGACCACGGGTGTCGCGATGATTGGCACAGACTATCTGTATGATACTTTAATGACTGGCTCATTGAATGAAGCTTTTACCATGTATCCGCAGCTGGCAAGTAAAGTGACATATGATCCAGATGATACGAGCTGGATTATTTATCATCTCAATCCTAATGCTCGTTTTTGGGATGGGTCGGGTGTAACCAGTCGCGATGTAAAAGCAACTTTTGAGGCGATATTGAACAAAGGTCCTATGTATATTCGCAGTTATTTAAGCGATATTAAAGACATTCAAATCATTAATGATCAACAAGTAAAGTTTGTCTTTGCATCTGCTGAAAACAAAGAGATTTTACTGACTGTTGGCCAGTTCCCTATATTTGCCAAGTCTTCCATTGATACCGATTTTGAGAAAATCAGTCTGTCGCCATTGATGGGTAGTGGTCCTTATAAATTAGGTCGAGTCGATGCGGGACGTTCGGTAAGTTATATACGTGATCCCAATTATTGGGGTCGTGATTTGATGGTCAATCGTGGCCGCTACAACTTTGATAGGATCAAGTTTATTTATTATCAAAGCGATGAAATTGCCTTTGAGGGTTTTAAATCTGGTCAATACCGTTTTCGCCCCGAAAATAAAGCATCTAACTGGGTAACTGGATATAATTTCCCCGCAGTGAAAGCAGGGCTTATCCAAAAAGAGACGATAACCAGTCAAAATCCAGTACCGATGCAAGCATTGGTGATGAATTTGCGTCGCCCAATCTTTCAAGACATCAAAGTTCGCCAAGCACTGACAGCTGCTTATGATTTTGAATGGATGAATAAAACCCTATTTCATGGGCAGTATGAGCGTTTGCAGAGCTTCTTCCATGGCTCAGAGCTTGCCGCAACGGGTACGCCATCTGATGCAGAGATGCAGGTATTGACACCGTTATTGTCTGAGCTCGAACCGAAACAGCACCAAGCAACATTAGCAGAATGGCAGCTACCCACCAGCGATGGTAATGGTTTTAATCGTCAAGGATTATTAGAGGCGCGTAAGCTATTGTTAGAGGCTGGGTTTTATTATGAGGATATGAAACTATATCAACCTGATGGGTCGCTTGCTCAGATTGAGATTTTGATGACAGGCGAGACCATGGGCCGTGTATTGTTGCCTTATATTCGCAATCTAAAACGCTTGGGATTTGATGCAACCTTGCGTCAAGTCGATGGGCCGCAATATTATGAGCGTATGCGCCGTTTTGACTATGACATGGTCGTGGACGTATTTGCTCAAAGCCTATCTCCTGGTGCTGAGCAAGCGGCATTTTGGGGTAGCGCTGCTGCTGACGAGCCTGGCAATCATAATAGTGCTGGTATCAAAAATGCTGCCGTCGATAAGGTCGTTGCTGCCCTTGGTAATGCCAAAAATCGTGACGAGATTGTACTGTATACACAGGTGTTAGATCGGTTGTTGCGCGCAGGTCATTATGTCGTACCGCTATACGGCAAATCTGGCACCAATGTCGCCTATTGGGATCAGTATCGCCATACTGAAAAACTACCGACCAATGCTGTTGGTATCGATTACTGGTGGGTGGATAAAGAGGCAGAAGGGCGTATCAATAAATATTTAAAACAATAAACAGTATTTACTATAAAGCTTGACCCGATAACAACGGACAGCTGAGCCTATATGTTGTTTTATTAAATATATGCTATTGCTATCAAATAACAGTTAAATTAAATAATTTAAAATAACACGTAACAAAAATAACTACCGGTAAGGATTTAATATGAGTATTCGTATTCACCCAATCAAAGCATTTAGCGATAACTATATCTGGACATTGATTAATGAAAATAATAAGCAGGCGATTGTCATTGATCCAGGTCAAGCCCAGCCGGTCATTGATTATCTAGAGACGCATGAGCTCGAACTAACATCGATTTGGACGACTCACCATCATCATGATCATATCGGCGGCGTCGCAGAGTTGCAGGAATCGTATCCGATGACTCATCTGGTTGCGCATAGTGAGCATGGCGTCGATGAAGATCAAACTATCAAAGACGGTAGCACGGTGAGCGCATGGGGCTGCTCTGCGCAAGTCTGGGATGTATCAGGGCATACCGCTAGCCATATGGCCTATATTTTGGATATCGATGGGCAAAAGCATTGTTTCTGCGGTGATACGTTGTTTAGTGCAGGTTGTGGACGTGTGTTTACTGGTACGATTGAGCAACTGCATGAGAGCTTTAAGCGTTTGAACGGCTTGCCTCATGAGGCGCTACTGTATCCGGCGCATGAATATACGGCCAGTAACCTACGTTTTGGTCTATCTATTGAACCTGACAATGAATCGATGCAGCAAGCCTTAGCACGAGCAGAGGTACAAACTGAACAAGGCATGGCAACGCTACCAGTGACACTAGAGCATGAGCGCACGGTAAATGTGTTTTTACGTACACAAGAGCCGAGTGTAATCGCAGGAGTTAAATCCAAAATGCCTATCGATGATGAGAAGTCGTTAACGGTATTTGCAGCGTTACGTGAGCTGAAAAACAACTTTTAAAGTAAGTTTTTAACAAATAGTTTGCTTTTAAGCACCTATTTAATACACCACAATTCGCTGCTGAACGTCATTGCTATCTCTCTTTATTTAGGAAGTCGCCATTATGGGTCGTTATATCTTAAAAAGACTACTACTGATATTGCCGACACTATTTTTGATATTGCTTGCCAATTTTGTGATCGTACAGGCGGCACCGGGCGGGCCTGTTGAGCAGCAGCTGGCACTTATTGAGCAGGGCGCAAAAGACAATGCGCTTGGCGGTAATATTGGCGCGGGCAGTGCAGGTGGCAACGACAGTACTTATCAAGGCACGCGAGGCCTCTCTGAAGAAATGGTCGCTGCTATTAATGCCCAGTACGGCTTTGATAAATCTGCCCCAGAGCGGTTTTGGCTTATGTTAAAGAACTACGCTCAGCTAGATTTTGGTGAGTCTTTTTTCAAAGGGCAATCGGTGACCGACCTTATTATAGAGAAGCTGCCAGTCTCAATATCGCTTGGGCTGTGGAGTACACTGCTTATCTATATGATTGCTATTCCATTGGGGGTGTACAAAGCGATGCATCATGGCTCAGGCATTGATAAAGCCACGGCTATGTTGCTGGCGATCGGTCATGCGATACCTGTGTTTGTCTTTGCAGTGATTTTACTGGTTTTCTTTGCAGGTGGCAGCTATTGGAATATCTTTCCATTACAGGGACTGACGTCCGAGAATTTTGATCAGCTAAGTGCGCTTGGTAAAGTAAAAGATTATTTTTGGCATTTAGCGTTACCGCTGCTGGCAAGTACTGTAGGCGGTTTTGCAGGTTTGACCTATTTGACCAAATTTAGCTTTTTAGAGGAACTGGGCAAGCAGTATGTACTGACCGCTCGTGCTAAAGGCTTAGGTGAGCGTCAGGTGCTATACGGCCATGTTTTTCGCAATGCGATGTTGATTATCATTGCCGGTATTCCAGCCGCTATTGTTGGTATCTTCTTTGCGGGTAACTTTTTGATTGAGATTATCTTTAAACTAGATGGCTTGGGCTTGTTAGGGTTTGAAGCCATTCAACAACGCGATTATCCAGTGATATTTGGCACGCTATTTATCTTTACCTTAGTGGGGCTGCTACTGCAATTAATCAGTGATTTGAGTTATCACTTAATTGATCCTCGTATTGATTTTGAGGGCCGCTAATGTCAAATAATCAACCTTCACCAAAGAGCAGTACTATTAATAGCGAACCAGATAAAGCGCCAATGCCTGAGCAGCCATCTACCACAAAAAAGCAACGCTTAAATCCTATCTGGCAAGCGCGATTAAATCGCTTTCGCCAAAATCGTCTAGGGGTGATATCACTGTTTGTTTTCGCAGTGATATTTGTCATCTGCATGGCGGCTAATGTCATTGCCAATGACAAACCCTTACTAGTGCAGTATCAAGGCGATTATTACTTTCCGGTATTAAAAGCTTATCCTGAAACAACGTTTGGCGGTGTATTTGAGACCGAAACCAATTATAAAGACCCTGCAGTGCAGTCGCTGATTGATGAGCAAGGGTTTTATATAATGCCGCCTATCCCGTTTGCCGATCAGACGCCCAACGTCGAGCTTGGTCTGCCTTATCCAGCAGCGCCCAATGCCCAAAATTGGCTTGGTACTGATGATATGGGGCGTGATGTGCTGGCACGGATACTTTATGGTATGCGAGTGTCGTTACTGTTTGGTCTGGCCTTGACGCTTGCGGGCGCACTGATTGGGATTATCGTTGGTGCGGTACAAGGCTATTATGGTGGCTGGGTAGATCTAGCAGGGCAGCGATTTATGGAAGTATGGGGCGGTATGCCTCAGCTATTTATGATCATTATTTTGGTCAGTCTGTTTAGTCCCAGCATTATTATGTTGTTTGCTATGATGCTGTTGTTCGGTTGGATGGGACTGGTTGGTTTGGTGCGGGCAGAGTTTTTGCGAGCCCGTAATTTTGACTATGTGCGAGCTGCACGCAATTTAGGTGTTTCGGACAGTCAAATCATGCTTAGACATATCTTACCCAACGCGTTAGCTTCTAGCTTATCGCAACTACCATTTATTTTAACGGCCAATATTATCGCCTTAACCGCGCTAGATTTCTTAGGATATGGATTGCCGCCTGGCTCGCCGTCTCTTGGTGAGCTCATGGTACAAGGTAAAAATAACCTTGATGCACCTTGGCTTGCTTTGTCAGGATTCTTTAGTTTGACCTTTATTTTGTCATTGCTCATCTTCGTTGGCGAAGCGCTGCGTGACGCGTTTGACCCAAGGCGTTCTTAATATGACTGAAAATATTATCGCTGCCGAGCATAGCAACGCGCCAGATGAAAGCCCTAATCGTGCACAAGATAAGCTTATGCTAACTGTAGATAAGCTCACTATCACGACGACTACAGGTATCCAGTTGGTCGATGCGCTGTCTTATGAGCTAAGACAGGGGCAAACTTTGGCTATCGTTGGTGAGTCAGGCTCTGGTAAATCGATTGCCAGTCTTGCGTTACTAGGTCTGTTACCAGATAGTTTGACAATTACTGGTGAGGTTCAATTGGCAAGTACGACAGGCATGTCTACTTTGCCTATAGCGAATGATAAGGCGCGTAATGCTGCATTACGGTCTATTCGTGGACAGCGGATCGGAATGGTATTTCAAGAGCCGATGACCGCATTAAATCCGTTGCATACGGTTGCTAAACAAATTGCTGAATCGTTGCGTCTAGTTGGTGTAGCTAAGAAGCAATGGCGAGAAACCAGTATCGCTTTGCTAAATGATGTCAATATTGCAGATCCTGCTGACAAATTGAATCGTTACCCACATGAGCTATCAGGTGGTCAGCGTCAGCGAGTGATGATTGCCATGGCATTGGCTCAGCAGCCTGATATCTTGATCGCTGATGAGCCAACGACTGCGCTCGATGTGACATTGCAGCATGAGATTTTGATGCTACTAGATGATCTCAAACGCAAGCACAATATGGCGATGATATTAATCAGTCACGATCTCAATCTGGTCAGGCGCTATAGTGATGAGGTCATCGTTATGCACCAAGGTCAAACGATCGAACAGGGTCAAACGTCAGCGTTATTCGATCAGCCTAAAGCCGATTATACCCGCACACTTATTAAGCAAGACTTTGGGCAAGCATTAACCATAGAAGATGATAACGCAGATAAACAATCAAGCGTATTAGAAGTGAAGCGTCTTAATGTACAATTCCCAATTGAAAAAGGTCTGTTTGGTGGTACCAAGCGCTGGTTTGACGCGGTCAAAGGTGTCGATATGACACTGCAAAAAGGTCAGGCATTGGGTATCGTCGGTGAGTCTGGCTCTGGTAAAACCACCATTGCGCTGGCACTTAGTCAATTGCTAAGCAATCAAGCACGCGTGAATGGGCAGATAGTGGTCAATGGTAAAGATATCTCAGCATTGTCCAAAAAAGCGCTACGTAACTTCCGCTCGCAGATACAGATGGTATTTCAAGATCCATTTGCCAGTATTAATCCGCGTATGACGGTCATGCAAATCGTGGAAGAAGGATTGTTAGTACAAGGCGTGGATAAAGTCGTCCGTCAGCAAGCGGTGCTAGATAGTCTTGCTACAGTACATTTGCCTTTAGCATTTGCGCAGCGTTATCCGCATGAGCTGTCAGGTGGCCAGCGTCAACGCGTGGGACTGGCGCGTGCACTCATTATGAAACCAAGCTTACTTATATTAGATGAACCGACCTCTGCGCTCGATAGTACCACACAGGTCACAGTAGTTAGTTTATTACGTGAAATTCAAGAAAGACTGCAAGTCAGCTATGTCTTTATCAGTCATGATCTCAAGGTAGTACGTGCACTGTGTCAGCATATCATGATATTGAAACAAGGGGTGTGTGTGGAGTTTGGACGTACCGAAGATCTTTTTAATCACCCACAACATACTTACACTCAGCAACTGTTAAAGGCAAGTACTGACTAGTTTAAACGACTTACTGTAGCCACTTAAATTGATCAATAAAATTAAGCGACTAAAATAAGCGGCTTGGTATAAAATTGACACATCGCAGTTCATAATAATAGCGACATATTGAAAAAAGCAGTGGTACAATAATTTTAGAGAGCTGCCCATTTTATAATGCTGTGATACGTATCTTTATACATTCTGGCGCTCGTAAATTAGTAATATTTAACTGGCTGGCAAAAACGGTCTTTAACGGTCTTTATTGCAGTTAAAACCATCATTAAAAAGGATTTTTGTGCTCATGAAAACACAAAACAGTATTACTAAATTGGTAAAGAACAACAGTTTGCAGCATGCTGGTTATTTGGCTGTGGCTAAGACTCGGGCAAAGGTATTAAAAGCAGTATCTTATGTGATACCTATCAGAAGACCGATGTTATTCGTTGGCGAGACTGCCTGTAATGAGCTATGCGATATGCTTATCAATGAAGGCAATACCAATGTGTTTATTGTCACGGATACAGTGCTCAACGAACTGGGCATACCTGCAAAAGTCACCGATTATCTAGATGCGAAAAATATCAGTTATCACATCTATGACGGTATTACGCCAGATCCTACTTTTAAAGTAGTTGAAGAAGGGCTCCGTCAATCTATCGAAGCCAATTGTGACTCTATCGTAGCCATTGGCGGCGGCTCAGTGATCGATGCGGCCAAAATGATAGCCATGTCTCAAGGCAACAAGTGCAAGCCAAAGCAGCTAATCGGTATTCTTAAAGCAAGAAAGCCTGCGACTCCGCTATACTGCGTACCAACGACGGCTGGCACGGGTTCAGAAGCGACGCTTGGCGCAGTAGTATCGGATGACAAAACACACCAAAAAGCATTGTCTATCGACCCAAGAATGGTACCGCTAGCCGCAGCGATTGACCCAGTTATCATGAAAGGCATGCCAGCCCATATTACAGCAGATACTGGTATTGATGTATTGACCCATGCACTAGAAGCATGGATGAGTGCCAATGCCAGCGTAGAGACAGATTATTATGCAGCCTCTGCCGTAAAATCTATCATGCATTATCTACCACTAGCTTATAAAGATGGTGGTAACCTAAAAGCAAGAGAAGAGATGGGTATCGCTGCTCATTATGGCGGGATTGCTTTTAATAAAGCAGGTCTGGGCTATGTGCATGCTATCGCGCATCAGTTAGGCGCTTACTATAGTATTCCTCATGGCCGTGCCAATGCCATCGTGTTGCCTTATGTGCTCGACGTCAATCGTAAAGCGAGCAAAAAAAGACTGGCTGCACTGGCGAAAAGAACCGGTATGGTACAGGATGGTCAAGCAGCCAATGGCGATAGTGAGATAGCAGATCACCTTATCACCCAAGTTAGAGACTTGATTGCAGATCTAAACATAGATCCGACTGTCAATGGTATGCAAACTAGCGACTTTGATGATATTGCAAAGGCAGCGGCAAAAGAAGTCAGTGACACCTATGCCGTGCCCACCTATCTATCAGCATCTGAAATCAAAGAAATTCTAACGAAAATTAAGCAGGCTAGCGACGAACGTGCTGATAATAATAATGAAACAGCATCATAGTTTTTGATAGGGCTAGTAACATTATAATAAAAAGTCTATTACTCTTTGGAGGATAGGCTTTTTTAATGCATTGATATAATAAATTTTCCGTCTTATTTCCATAGTTAAGTCATAATAAAATATATGGTCGTTATCAAATAATCGTTTAATTTATCTTGTAATTACACTCAGTTGATAAAAAATATCTTAATAAACTGTAAATATATAACAGTATAGGAATGTTTCAGTGATACAAAAGCGTTAGGATATTTAAAGGACATTACGCTTAGGAGATTTTTATGAATCGCATATTACCATCTAAAATTATAGGGTTAGTTATCATAGCGAGTAGTGCGTTTTACGCAGGCTGCGCATCAACTGAAAACAGTGCTACTGTAAAAAACCCAACTGCCGCTAACCCATATGCACCGACTACACCAGGATTGGCAGTAGCCACGGTAGCGGGTGGGTGTTTTTGGTGTGTTGAAGCAGGTTATGAAAAAATCCCTGGCGTGGTAGAAGTCGTGTCTGGCTATACGGGTGGCACCGCCGAAAACCCAACCTACAAGCAGGTGTCAGCAGGTGGTACTGGGCATACCGAGGCAGCGCAGGTGTATTATGATCCTAAGAAGATTACTTACAACGGCATAGTACAGGCGCTGTGGAGAATCGCTGATCCTACTGATGATAAAGGGCAGTATGTTGATCGCGGCACACAGTATCGTCCAGCGATTTTTTATAACAATGCGCAAGAAAAGCAAATCGCAGAAGCGGCCAAGCAATCACTGCAAGCATCTGGTGTGTATGACAAACCAGTAGTGATTGAGATTGTACCTGCTAGCACTTTTTATCCTGCTGAAGAGTATCATCAAGATTACTATAAAAAGAACCCAATACGCTATAAAGCTTATACCTTCAATTCTGGTCGCTATCAATTTATCGAGAGTGTCTACGGTAAAAACTACGAGCTTGATTTTAGTAAGTTTACGCCCGAAGTAGATAGCACACAGCAAGTGACGTCAAATAACACATCGGATAGCAAAGTAAGCAAAGGTTTTAACCCAGAGACATTCGTAAAACCTTCACAAGATGCGCTAAAAAAGTCCCTTAGTGATATTCAGTACAAAGTCACCCAAAAAGAGGGTACTGAGCGCGCCTTTGATAATGAGTATTGGGATAATAAAGAGCCTGGATTATATGTAGACGTGGTATCTGGTGAGCCACTGTATTCTTCGCGTGATAAATATAAATCTGGTACGGGTTGGCCGAGCTTTACTCGCCCATTGGATACGAGTTTAGTGGTTGAAAAGCCAGATCGAGGAATATTTGGAACCCGTACTGAAATTCGTAGTCGTTACGCGGACTCACACGTGGGTCATGTGTTTGATGACGGTCCAGCACCGACAGGCAAGCGCTATTGCATGAATTCAGCAGCGCTCCGCTTTATTCCATTGGCGCAGATGGAAGCTGCTGGTTATGGCGATTGGGTAGATGATGTAAAACCAATTGGTTAGTACTATTTCCTATCAGTCAACCAAATAAAAAGGACGCATCATATGCGTCCTTTTTATTTGGTTGTTATTCACAACAGCCTAGGCAACTAACAGCAACTTAAAACGCTGGTTGACGCTTAGGTACCGCACCCAAAAATTCATTACGTGCTTGATTATTGTGTTGATATTCGCCAAGCATCGCGGTGCTACGCGTGGTTGAATGCTGTTTGCTAACGCCGCGCATCATCATACACATGTGCGATGCATCCATAACGACTGCGACGCCGCGGCAGCCAGTAACATCCATAATGGTCTGTGCAATCTGCTCACTTAGGTTTTCTTGTATTTGCAAACGACGGGCAAACATATCAACGATACGGGCAAATTTTGACAGTCCTAATACTTGGCCGTCAGGTAAGTAGCCGATATGAGCGACACCATGGAACGGTAGCATATGATGCTCACACAGTGAATAAAACTCAATGTTCTGTACCAGTACCAGCTCGCGATTGGCTGATGGAAACACAGCATCATTGACCACTTCATCTATACTTTGATGATAGCCTTGGGTCAGATGGGCAAAAGCTTTTGCAGCACGTACAGGCGTATCTAGCAAACCCGGACGATCTAAGTCTTCGCCAGTTGAAGCAATCAGTTGGCGATAAGATTCGGTACTTTCTTTATAATCTGGGGTTATGATGGGGGTGTTACTCATAAGTTTGGCAGCCATCCAAAATGTGGGTGTAGCTTAACGTTGAATCCTATCATGTGAGGACTCTTATAAAAATTGTGCAAGCTGGGAAGGGCTGTGATTATACTCGAAATCTGCTGAACTTCATACTGCTGTAGCTAGCAGTTGAGTCTTTAATCAATAAAGGAGTGCTTGGTACTTAATGTAAACGGTTGTAGTGTTAATATTCGAAGTGCGATTTTTTCATGAAATAAGCAAACTACTATAGTCTGAGTATTTTATCTTGAAGCGTTGAT
The DNA here is from genome assembly GCF_001435845.1 of Psychrobacter sp. P11G3. NCBI lineage: Bacteria > Pseudomonadati > Pseudomonadota > Gammaproteobacteria > Moraxellales > Moraxellaceae > Psychrobacter > Psychrobacter sp. P11G3. The sequence goes on along the minus strand of NZ_CM003596.1, from coordinate 1,859,415 downwards.
GCTAAAATACAATCTAATAACTCGCGAAAAACTCTCATTGTCGATACTACTTTAAGCAATAAGTCGTTGTTAGGTATTTCTATTCTATTAGCTGTTTGTATTAGTCAGTCCAATAACAAGAACCAAATACAGTTTACGACTGTTTACTTAAATTAATTCGTGTATAATAACTCATCTTTTCATTTGTACTATTTAGTAGTCTCAATCTTCTAATTACTCTAAATAAATTCTTATTCTAAATCATCTCGATTGATTCAAAAGGAAATCTTATGCTATTGCAAGGACAACGATTTGTCGTAACTGGCATCGCAAGTAAACTCTCTATCGCTTGGGCTATCGCAGAAGCGCTACACCGCGAAGGGGCTTCACTAATTCTGACTTACCCGAATGACAAAATCAAAAAACGCGTCGATATGGCCGCTGAAAAATTCGAAGCAGATTTGGTTCTAGAATGTGACGTAGCATCTGATGAATCTATTGCTGCGTGCTTTGAGCAAGTAACTGCCCATTGGGGTGATGGTATTGATGGTGTGGTACACGCCATTGGATTTGCACCGATGGATCAGCTAGATGGTAACTTTGTGAATGCCACTACGCGTGAAGGCAGCCACATCGCGCATGACATCTCTAGCTATAGCTTTGTTGCATTGGCAAAAGCAGCTCGTGAATTACTAGCGATGCGCCATGGTTCTATGTTGACATTGACCTATGAAGGCAGTATTTCAGTATTGCCAAACTACAATGTCATGGGTATGGCAAAAGCCAGTTTAGAAGCCAGCGTTCGTTATTTAGCAACGTCTATGGGCGGTGAAGGTATCCGTGTTAATGCGATATCTGCAGGTCCTATCCGCACGCTAGCGGCTAGTGGTATCAAATCTTTCCGTAAAATGCTCGATATCAGCGAAAAAATTGCGCCATTACAACGCAATATCACACAGACAGAAGTAGGTAACGCCGCATTGTTCCTATTGTCGCCTTGGGCATCTGGTATCACAGGGGAGATTATGTTCGTTGATGCAGGTTTTAATACCGTCGCTATCAGCGAGCAGTTGATGATGCTTGATGAACCAGCACAGTAATTGTTATAGATGATTCGTTTGATAATAGAAAAGACAGCCAATTGGCTGTCTTTTCTAGTTATACTATGAGTCTTTTTGGCTACGTGCTTTTTTAGCAATGCGCCTTTTTAACTGCGTGCCTTTGGACGAGGGATATGATAACCAAGTTACCAAAGTGGATACTATGGGGCGGGGCAGTATTGGCATTTAGTGCTGGTTGCGTGAATACGACGGCGTTAATGGGGTTTGCCAATTTATCAGTGTCACATGTCACGGGCAATGTAAGCTTATTTGCAGCGGCTATCGCTCATTCAGACGCGCGTAGTATTTTATATATTGGTACCTTGTTGCTGTCCTTTTTGGCAGGGGCTATACTAAGCGGCTTTGTCATTGGACAGACATCATTGAAACTCGGTCGTCGTTATGGGCGAGCGCTATATCTAGAAGCAGCACTACTGTTGGTGAGTTATTGGTTATATCAGCAGCATGATTACTTGGGGCAATTAGCAGCAGCAATGGCATGTGGACTGCAAAATGCGATGGTCGCAACTTATAGTGGGGCGGTCATTCGTACCACTCACTTGACAGGGCTGACCTCAGACATGGGGGCGGCAATTGGTAACTGGCTTGCTGGTCGCTCTATTAGTAAGCCAACCTTGGGGTTTCAAGCTATTATTTGGTATTGCTTTTGCGGTGGTAGCGCAGTAGGGGCTTTCTTGTTTGCAAAAGTCAGCTATGATGCTTTGTTTGTTCCCATCGCCATTGTGTCGACAGCAGCATTTGTGTACAACTATGTCTCAGATCATTTGCCAGAGGTTAGGGAACCAAAAAAAGATAGGCGCTTATCATAGTGATAAACGCCTATCTTTTTTGTTTGTACTAGATAAACATAATCTACTTAAAAATGAAGATAAATGTCATTGTTCATGAGATTTATTTTCTATCTTCTTCATGATCTTCATGTTCATGCATACCTTGCATCATATCTAATACAGAGTCGTCAGTACGCTGTTGATCTTTTTCGGCCAACCCATCTTGGTTAATGTCTTTTGGTGCCATTTTGGTGGTTGCATCAGTTTTATTTGCGTCTGTCATAAAGTTATTCCTTTTGTTTTTATTGATAGTTTTCTATTTAACCTTTTGATTATGTGGTATCAGTTTTTGCTTGTATAGCCCTAAATGATGAATGTTTAGAGGCTTTATGTAATTTTTATAAATCAAGGTCTGTATGAAAGCAGTTAGAGAGCCATTGTCTAAAAATAAAACTAGTCGAAGGGTGATCGCTATTAACGAATCAAACAGATGAGCTAAAGAAACAAAATTAATCAGATTGTATTCATATATAAATTATTCTGATATGATATTTTCCCGCGTAATATTCGCTATATGAATATCATGATGTCATACAATAATTGTGTATTGCAATAATTTTTGACGTCATATTCCCTCTGGAGGCAATAAGGATAATTTATGTCAGAGAAAAAACTGGATAGCCATCTTCCTAATGATGGCAATGAGTATTTATTTACAGATACATTCCCAAAGGGAACGGGAAAAGGGTTGATCGTGGTCGCCATCGCGGCAATCATTAGCTTTATTATTTATAGCGTATTACCATTTGAAGTTAGTGCAAATAAAGGGTTAGCGTTGTTATTCTTTATTGGCGTGCTATGGCTCACTGAGGCGATACACGTCACTATCACTGCGATTTTAGTGGTTGTAGTTGGTACTTTGGTTGGCATTCCTGATTTTAATGCTGAAGTCGGTCTGCAGAGCTTTGCCAGCCCCATTATTTATCTCTTCTTTGGTGGTTTTGCCTTGGCTGCCGCGTTACATGTACAAAAGCTCGATAGAAAAATCGCGTTAAAAATTCTATCGTTGTCGGGTGGTAAGCTCAGTACAGCAGTATTTTTGATATTTGGTGTGACTGCATTCTTGTCCATGTGGATATCGAATACAGCGACAACGGCAATGATGCTCCCATTGGCACTCGGTATTTTAACGCAAGTTGATAGTAAAGAAGATCGCGGTACTTTTGTGTTTGTACTGCTTGGTATTGCTTATTCAGCAAGTTTGGGTGGTTTGGGCACGATTGTCGGCTCGCCACCAAATGCCATTGCTGCAAAAGCATTGGATATCGCATTTGTTGATTGGATGAAGTTTGGTATTCCAATGATGCTGATACTATTACCAGTACTGTTGGGTGCGATGTATTTGTATCTAAAGCCGAACCTAAACCGTACTATGAAGCTAGAGCAAGATGAAGTTATTCCTTGGACCAAGACACGCGTATTAACAATTACTGTTTTCATTGTCACGGCAGCTAGCTGGATGTTGTCTAAACAAATTGGGGCTGCAGTTGGTATCGAAGATACAGATGCTGTTGTTGCGTTGCTTGCAGCAGTGGCGGTCGTGAGCTTGGGTCTAGTTTCTTGGAAACAAGTATCAGACAACACGGATTGGGGCGTACTCATGTTATTTGGTGGCGGTATTGCGCTATCAAATATCCTAAAAGTATCAGGTGCGTCATTAGTGTTGGGCGAGACGGTTGCTAATGGCTTACAAACAGCACCACTATTGGTGGTGATGCTTGCAATCTCAGCCTTTATTATTTTCTTAACAGAGTTTGCATCAAATACGGCTTCAGCCGCGCTCTTAGTACCTGTGTTTGTGGCAATTGCCGAGCATATGGGTATACCGAGTGAGGTCTTAGTACTTATTATTGGTATCGGTGCGTCTTGTGCCTTTATGCTACCAGTTGCCACGCCGCCGAATGCTATTGTGTTTGGTACAGGTTTGATCAAGCAAACAGAAATGATACGTACAGGTGTCATCCTTAATATTATCTCTACTATCATCATTGGGTGTTGGGCATACTTTTTCTTATTGTAGTTAAATAGCTCATGTAGACACAGTCATATGTACAAATGCTAAAAACCCCGATGTTTAAGTGATTCTTAAACGTCGGGTTTTTTATGGCTTATCATACGAGATAACGGTATAGAATGTTTATTATTAACGTCATCTTATTAAATGGATTTGATCACATGACACAGTATTTATTGAAAGCAATTGTTCTCATAGTGCTAGGCGCAATTGCTGTGATAATGGTATTTATAGCAAAATACTGGGCACCTGATCGTACTGTCGCTGAGCTAAAACAATGGCAACTACCCAACAGCGAATTTATAAACATACAAGGTATGCAGGCGCATGTATCGCAGTCAGCTAATTGTCGTACAAATCGTGGCGATGCAGCCGAAAAAAACCGACCCGAAACAATCGTTTTATTGCATGGTACATCGGCGAGTTTGCATACATGGGAGGGCTGGACCAAGGCGCTGTCTGATCAATACTGTGTCGTGAGCATGGATTTGCCAGGGTTCGGTTTGACCGGTCCTTATGTGGACGAGAGCACACAATATAGCAGCGAAAATTATGCGGCGTTTGTTATTGAAGTACTCAATCATTTAAAGCTGGACCGTGTCACGCTAGCCGGTAATTCATTAGGAGGCAAGGTAGCGTGGCGCACCGCCGCTTTGTATCCTGAGCGTGTCGATCGGTTAATATTAGTAGACTCAGTTGGCTATCCAGCAACGCCAAAACATATTCCTATTGGTTTTAAACTTGCTAAATATCCAATGATGTCACCAATTTTAAATCGTATCCTACCCAGAAATATTGTTGAGAAAAGCGTTTTAAGCGTGTATGCCGATGATAGCAAAGTAAACGATGCCTTGGTTGATAGATATTATGAATTGACTTTGCGCCAAGGTAATCGTCAAGCATTAAGTCGTCGCCTAAATGAGACTGATGATGACAGTGACCAAGCGCAGATAAAGCAGCTCGACATACCGACTTTGATCTTATGGGGTGCAAAAGATGATCTTATTCCTGTAGAAAACGCCGCGTTATTTCATAGAGATATACGTAATAGTCAGCTTAAGATATTTGATAATTTAGGTCATGTACCGCACGAAGAAGATCCGTTAGCAACCGTTGACGTTGTAAAGCAGTTTTTGGCGGATAAGCCAACGAGTAATTGAATGAATATTTTAAACGCTTTAGTGAATTAACAGTCGTTGTCACTAGAGACATGTAGAAGGTAATGTTTTATGCTAACACTATATATGGTTCAACTGGGCGGTCGTCCTAAAGGTCGTCTGATTGAGCAACACGATATTTTCTTTGGTGTGGCCCCTCAGGTGAGTGACTTGATAGGAGATATCAATGAGCATTGGCCTGAAGTAAAAAATAAATGGCATATTGATTCATATCGAGCAATTACTAAAGTGGGTAGTTATGCCATCAAGTTAATTGAACCAAGTCAGCAAATAACGGCTGCTGCTGACTTAAAGTTATTCTTTATCAACCTAGGTGGCTATCAGCAGGGCAGTTTTGAAGAATTCCATTATAAGCTACTCATCGTTGCACCTAACCAAGCTGACGCGATCAAACAAGCGAAGAACAGTGATTTTTATAAGCAATTTACTTTTAAAGATGAAACATCACCTTTTGATGCTGCCTCACATATCGATGATAAGTTTGCAGTAGATATAGATGACATATATAACGTAAATGATCTTCTCTCAAATGTTCGACTTTCGATTGAGCCTATCAGTGATATAGATGAGCTGAATGCTTGCGAAGACAAAGAATATGTTGGCTATCTAAGCATCAAGAATTTAAAGAAATTGGCGCTATAATAGGTTCATCTAAATTTTATAAAAGTAACCCAATACATGCTTGATTAAATGAACTTACTGGATAACTTAAGTTCGGATACGTTCTGTAATGTGTGATAGTTTCAGCATTATTGATACAAGAGCAATCAGGACTCGACTAACTTGAATCATACCCCAATTACCCCCATAATCTAACCACTTCTACATAATAAATAGCCTAAGCAAATATGCCCAATACTTCTAAGCCCAATATTCCTAAAAACAGCGATCCAGATGCATCTACTGTAAATGAAACTCAAGATACTAAGAAGCCAGCAGTACCACTGGCGGATCTACCAGTACTTGCCAAGGATAGCTATTACTTAAGCCGTCTTGAGCGAGAACTGGCACGTGCTGCTGTATCTAAAAATAAAAAATCTGATCATGATTCTGAGCAAAAGAATAATTCAGATGATGTACTCGCCAAGAAACGTGCTCAGTACGAAAAAATTAAAACGCGTTCTCAAGAAGCTGTGCAGGCACGTATCGATAGTATTCCAAGTGATTTACCTGCCAAGCTAAATCTGGATCTGCCTGTTAGCCAACGCGCAGAAGACTTAGTACAAGCGATTATCGATAATCAAGTCATTATCGTTGCTGGTGAGACGGGTTCTGGTAAAACGACGCAGTTGCCTAAGCTTGCAATGCTAGCAGGGCGCGGTATTACAGGGCAGATAGGTCATACACAGCCAAGACGATTGGCTGCTCGTAGTGTAGCAAACCGTATCGCAGAAGAGCTGGGTGAGCCATTAGGTAATACGGTCAGTTTTAAGATTCGCTTTAATGAGCAAGGGACAGCGCAATCTATTGTAAAGCTAATGACGGATGGTATTTTGCTCGCTGAGTTGGGTCATGATCGGTTTTTGAGTAAGTACGATACGATTATTATCGATGAGGCGCATGAGCGTAGCTTAAACATCGATTTTATTATGGGTTATCTCAAAAAGATGCTGCCCAAGCGCCCAGATTTAAAAGTCATTATTACCTCGGCGACTCTTGATACCAAGCGCTTTAGTGAATACTTCAGCCGTTATGACAATAAGCTTAAACGGCAAGTTCCTGCGCCTATTTTTAATGTAGAAGGGCGTAGCTTTCCAGTAGAAGTCCGTTATCGTCCGTTGACAGATGAGCCAGTAAATAGCTCGGAAGATGACAGCTACGATGATTTTGAAGAGAACCTGCCGCGTGCTGTGGTTGCCGCTGTCGAAGAGTGCTTTAGCGATGCGCAGAGTAAAGGTCACGCCGATCAAGCTGATATTTTGATATTTGCTGCGACTGAAGCGGAGATTCGCGAAACGCAAGAAGTGCTTGAGCGTCATGGCCCGCGCCATACCGAAGTACTGCCACTATTTGCACGGCAGACTTATGAAGAGCAGCAGCGTATCTTTCAGCCATCGGGTCGAGGTCGCCGTATTGTTATCGCGACCAACGTTGCTGAGACTGCATTGACCGTACCGGGTATTCGATATGTGATTGACTTGGGTTTTGCACGGATTTCGCGTTACTCGTATCGCTCGCGCGTACAGCGCTTACCGATTGAAGCAATTTCCCAAGCAGCGGCTAATCAGCGTAAAGGTCGCTGTGGCCGTGTTGCTCCAGGTGTTTGTATTCGTCTTTATAGTGAAGAAGATTTTAGTGGCCGCCCTGAGTTTACTGAGCCTGAGATTTTACGTACTAACTTAGCGTCAGTAATCCTACAAATGGCCAACCTACGTCTGGGTAGTGTGGATGACTTTGAGTTCATTGAGCCGCCTGATAGCCGATTGGTTACTGATGGTCATAAATTGCTAGATGAGTTGGGCGCTATTACTTCCAAGAAAGATGTCGCTGCTCAGGACAAAACCAATAAGCCAAAAGCGAGAAAAGGGCTTGATCACCTGCGCTTGACAGCAACTGGTCAGAAAATGGCACGTATGCCAATCGATCCAAGGCTGGCACGTATGCTGGTCGCTGGTTCTGACTTTGATTGTATTCGTGAAATGCTAATCGTTGTGGCCGCGCTTGCTGTACAGGATCCACGCGAGCGTCCTGCCAATAAACGTACGCAAGCGGATCAAAAGCATGCTGTTTTCCGTCAAGACGACTCTGACTTCTTATTTTATTTGAGCCTATGGAAGGCATTGTTTGAAAAAGACGAAGACGGCAATAAACTGTCTGGTAATCAGCGTAAGCAGTTTGCTAAGAAAAACTATTTAAGCTTCCCGCGTGTACGTGAATGGCATCAGACACACCGTCAATTGGTACAAATGGTCACTGAGCTGAAATTAACGGATGTCAATGAGTCAAAAGCTGCTGATAAAAATGTGGCTGTTAATGATCCGACTGCGATCGAAGATGAAGAGTTAAAAGCGGTCAAATATGCCAATCTGCATAGAGCATTATTGACGGGTTTATTATCTATTATCGCGCATAAGACTGAAAGCCGCGGTGAGTATTTGGCTGCGCGTCAGCAAAAGGCCAAGATATTCCCAGCCAGCACGGTGTTTAAACAAATACCACCTTGGGTGATGGCGTTTGAGATGGTGGAGACTTCACAAGTCTTTATGCGTACCGTTGCCAAAATCGAACCAGAATGGATTATTTCAGCGGCAGGTAATTTGCTGAAATATCATTACTTCGAACCACACTGGTCCAAGAAAACAGGACGCGTCAAAGCTTACGCGCAGATTAGCCTATTTGGCTTGATCATTATCAGCAAGCAGCTGACTAACTATGAGCAAGTAAATCTAGTCGAGTCACGAGAGATCTTTATCCGTGATGGCTTAGTGACTGGTAACTTTGGTCGCAATGCACCATTTTTGCAACATAACATGGACAAGATTGCTCATGTTGAGCGGATCGAAGACAAGCTGCGTCGCCGTGATTTGTTGGTAGATGAAGAGACGCTCTATCAGTTCTATGATAAGAAAATCCCTGAGCATGTCGCTAGTCGTAAAGCGTTTGAGGATTGGCGTGCAGAAGTCGAAAAGCATGATGCCAAGCATCTATTCTTTACCGATGAAGATGTACTTAATAGCCAAGCGCCGACCACAGGGGACTTCCCAGAAGTGTGGAAGTTGGGCGATTTAAAACTGCCGCTCCGCTATATCTTTGATCCCGCCAGCGATGATGATGGTGTGACCATACGTGTGCCGCTTGCCGCATTACCGCAGCTCGACGCGATTGAGCTACTGTGGGGCGTGCCCGGTTGGCGCTATGAATTGGTATTGCAGCTGCTCAAGTCGCTACCAAAAGAGATACGTCGCCAAATCGTACCGATACCCAATACTGCAGACAGTTTGTTTGATGAATTGCAGCCGAAGGGTGGACAAGGATTGCTGAAGCAGCTGTGTCAGGCACTGCATCGTCGCGGTATCATGTCGGTGATGCCAGAGAACTTCAATCCATCTACGATTGATCGTTATTTGCAGCCACAAATCTGCGTGGTCGATGAGAAAAACCGTATCATCGAAAAAGGCCGTGACCTGCAAACCCTACAGATTCGTCATGCATCTGAAACCAGTCAAGCGGTAAATGAGCAGCAAGGCGTGCATACTGAGTTCCCTGAGCATTTTGCTTTTAGCAAAAATCATCATAGCGCAGGTGTGGTAATGAAACAGTTTGCGGCGCTCGTCGCTGATGAAGCGGGAGAAGCTGTATCGATTCATCAATACACTGATGTCAATGCAGCACTTCAAGCACATCGTATCGGGGTGCTGACTTTAATCAAAGGCAAACTGGGTGCAAAGAAAAAGCAGTTAACGAGCCAAATCGACAGTATATTTAAACTGGCATTTGCGCCACTTGGCGACATGGATAAACTCAAAACGATCGTTATAGATGCTGCGTTAGACGCGGCTCTCGAAGAGCACTATATCTTATTTGATCATTCTGAAAATTTACCAGAAAGCGCCGATGATATTGCAGTCGGATTGAGCGAGGAGCTACCGTTTACCTCTGAGGAGTATACTCAGACTCTCGAAGTGGTAGTGAGTAATTTCTTATTAACTGGTCAAAGCGTTATCAAAACGCTTAAGAATGTCTATACTCGTTGGCAACGTATTCGCCAAGGGTTGCTGATGTTAGATCGTGAAATATTTGGTGAGTCTATCGATGATATCGAAGATCAGTTAGAAGATTTACATTTGGCTGATTTTGTTTATCGGATGGATTACAGCCACTGGCAACAGTACCCACGCTATCTTGAAGCGCTACAGATTCGACTAGAGCGTCTGGAGCACAATCTCGACGCCGACCTCGATGGTGTTTATGCTCTTGACTTGCATATGGAACGGCTAGCAGGACGTGCGGACAAAGAAGCCATCAGTGAGTATCGCTGGATGGTGGAGGAATACCGTATTCAACTGTTTGCCCAGCCTATGAAAACTCGTATGGCAGTATCGCCCAAGCGTCTAAGCAAGATGTGGGATAAGGTGAGTTAGAAGGTTGTATATAATTCTCTTTAATTGTGAGGTTTATAAAATGTTTCTAACTATAATTGCAGGTGTCACAATTTTTGTCATAGGTCAGTTTATTTTAAAGTTGATTTTAGAACCCATAGTAGGGTTAAAAGAAACACTTGGAGAAGTTTCATCTCTATTTCTTCGAGAACAATCGGGCTTTATAAATGATAATGTCAATAAGGATGTACAAAATGAAGTTATAAGATTATCTTCAATGATTTTGGCAAAGAAACAAGCTATTTTACTTTATAGTGTTTTTGCAAAAATATTGAGAATGCCAAGCGAATCAAATCTTATTGAAGGTTGCCGTAGTTTGAATTTGATTTCTTATCTCGTTATAAAAAACTCTTCAGACACATTACAGAGAAAGTCTCATACACGGGAAATATATGAGGAAATGAAGTTAGTAAGTAAGCATTTAAAAATCCATATTACATATAGTGAGCGGATTGAGACGTGATATAAAAAATCTTATCAGGTATTTGTTTAGAACTTTAATGCACAAATAGAAAGTTTAAGTTAGCAAGCACTAATCTAGCCTTTCTATTTGTATAATATCTAATGGCTAATCTTTTCTGTCAGTACACCCATGCTATAAAGTACATAGGCAATCACTGTTAATGCGACGATAAATGGAGTAAGTATCCAAATCACAATATTAATCAAAAGTGATGGTAACAATCCATTGAACAATTCAATATCTGGTGCGAAAAAATCGGTCATGACATCGACTGCACGCTTAGCAATAGGGAATAGCAAAGTGCTGAAAGCTAACATATAAATGTACTTACTAAAGCCAGGGTCACTCATGACTACCATAAAGTAGAACACTGTAAAAAACGTGATGCCAAGTGCCCAGCATTTGAGAGTGTAGCTTAAACGAATCATGTTATCTCCTCCCTAAGCTTTCTATTGATCGCTTTACATCGATCGTACACAGAGTAAAGCTGCTCCTATACATTCATTATTTTAAATATATACAATATGTTATAATACGAATATATGGTCACGTCAACCAATTTTTCTATTTATTTAAAATACTTCATGAATCATTCAATTTAAAAATGATGTTTTTTTAAGGAAGAACTCCATAGATATAATAGAAAATAGCCTAAGCAAATTAAATTTATTCTATTAAAAAGTAAGATTATAATTACAACTCATTACTCGGGCTCACACCAAAAAATCGCTTATATTCTCGGCTGAACTGACTAGGGCTTTCGTAGCCTACTTGCATTGCTACTTGTGATATTTGCGTCCCATGCATCTTAATTAAGCGCCTAGCTTCCATTAAACGTAAGCTTTTTTGATACTGTAGCGGACTCAGCTGGGTTATTTCTTTAAAGTGCTGATGAAACCCTGAGACACTCATGCCGCATCTACTAGCCAAGCTCTCAACCATGATAGGTTCATCCAGATGTGCCTTTATCCAGTCAGTCGCTTGGGCAATGCGGTGTGTATGGCTACCGCTAACGACCAATTGCTTAAGTTTGTTGCCTTGTTCAGCCAAGAGTAGGCGATAGTATATTTCTTGTTGAATTAAAGAAGACAGAAAATTAATATCGTTTGGATAATCAAGCAAGCGTATCAATCGCTCAAATGCGTCCATTATGGTGTCATCTAAGTGCCACTTTATCCCTAAATGACTACCTGTCATTGGTTGTGTCGTGGGTATTTGTGATAAGACGTCTCTAATCATAGCTAAATCTAATTTCATTGATAAAACAATGACAGGGTTTTTTATCGAAGCGTGTTTAATATGCATACTTAGCGGTATATTAACGGGACAGAACATCAAGTTACTATTGTCAAACCTTTGACAGTCAGCACCCAAGTAAATCTCTCGTTCACCTTGCAGTACAATACAAATACTTGGCTCTTGAATATAGCTTACGGCTTTGCTTGGTTTGTCCGCGCAGTAAAAGAACAAGCCTGAAACAGCAGATTTAAGGGTTTTATTTCTAGGTAGTACTGCTAAAAGTTGGTCAATAGTCGTTTGATTCATCACGAGTGCTTATTTTATAAGATTGTCTGATAGTATAAATATTTGTAGGATTAGGCAAGAGTTATAGAGATTTGTTCTAACGTATGAGTTCAGAGGATTCTATAATAATCTCATCGCAACAGCGTAAGTACGACCTCTAATAATATGAAACAAGGAATAATTACTCATGAAAATATTCTATAAAACACGCGCAACCGCTACTGGTGGACGTTCTGGCCATACTGGATTAGACGATGGTTCGTTGGGATTTGACTTGGTGTCTTTTCAAGAGCAAGACAAAGAAGGCGTGAATCCAGAACAGCTTTTTGCCATGGGTTACGCGGCTTGTTTTGATAGCGCTTTGAGCATGATAGCACAGCACATGAAATTGCCTGTTACCGCTTCAAAAACTTCTGCGCAAGTGGGTATCGGTATGAAAGCTGACGGTAGCTATAACTTAGAGATAGAGTTATCTGTAGAAGTATCAGGTATTGATGAAGCGCAGGCGCAGCAGTTGATCGAAGCCACGCATCAGGTATGTCCATACTCTAACGCCACTCGCGGCAATGTCGATACTCGTCTAGAAGTTACTGTTGCTTAAATGCTGTTGTTCAACGACTGTTGACCGTAGACTAGCAATATTAAAATAATAACTCGAATATAAAACGCCTCGATTTATAAGAGTCGGGGCGTTTTATGTTGTCTGGTAGAATCATAAGCTGGAACTTTTTCTGAGCAGTTTAGCTAATGATAGGTTGTTAATAGCATTATTTTATACCGGTACTTTTTTATTTAAGGTAAACACCAAGACCGCGCCCAAAATGACCGTACTTGCGATAATAAAGGGCATAGTTAACTGCTCAGATAAAAATATCACACCTAGCAACGCAGCAATCACAGGGACACATAGCTGAACGATAGCGGCTTGTGTGTTTTTCAATAGTGGCATCGCTGTATACCAGATACTATAGCCCAACCCTGAGGCGATCGCTCCGGATGCACAGGCGAGTAGTACACCTTCAATGGTAATACCATCCAAATTGATATTTTTCAAACCTAAGTCATCTAGATACGTCATACCTACCAGTAGTAGTATAGGCACAGCGACTAAACTACGCACAAAATTAAACCCTGTCGCTCGCAGCGGTGAGACACATGATTTGCCGCGTATACTATATACTCCCCAAGCTATGCCGCTCATAGCCATTAACGCTGCAGCCAATGGTGACGGTATGGCAGCGGATGGCAACATCAGATATACAAACCCCGCCACTGCAACGACAAACGCTAACCATTGTAGCGCGCTGAGCTGTTCTTTTTTATAGATACCCCAGCCAATCATCGTCAGCTGAACCGCTGAAAACAAAATCAATGCCCCAGTGCCAGTATCCAGCTCTACATACGCAATTGAAAAGCACAGCGCATAAATCACCAAGCTGAGACTACTTAACCAACTGCCTTTGTCATTTAATATAGCGTGGACAGTAGAGTTGTCATGATTGGGCGTTTGGCGTCGCATTCTGTAAGCATGTACAGCCATGATAAGGCCTAGACAGGCCGCCGCACTTACTAGCCTGATGATTGTAAAACTCCAAGCGTCAATATAGCCTTCTGCCAATGCCATTCGGCAAAACAGGGAGTTTGCGGCAAAGGCGATTAACGCAATAATGGTATAAATAGTGGCTTTCAAAAGTAATTCCTACAATGAATAAATGGCACAAAACAGACAAACATAGGATTTTAGTTTTAGGTCTTAAGATACGCTGTTATAACGATCGTTTTCTCTAGCAAAGATAATAGATTGATAACTTATCAATCTAATCTATAGCTGTCTCACAGGACAGGATATTTTGTCGTACTTATGGAAAAAAGTCTCTTTTAAATCAGAATAACGATAGTTGTATTGACGATAAGGTCTAAAAATAGGGATGATGTGCGCCGCATCAAACGAACTGTTAGAACAACACTCATTAAACACAATAAATTAGATAAATAAATAGGAAAAGATAGTATGGATTGGGCAAGTATTTTTATTTATGACACAACTTGGTTGTTTGCCGTAGAAATTTTAATACGTGTCACTGTAATGTTTGTATTAATTATCACATTTTTACGATTCACTGGTAAGCGCGGTGTCCGTCAGCTCTCTATTTTTGAGCTAACCATTATTTTGTCGTTGGGCTCTATTGCAGGTGATCCTATGTTCACCGAAGACCTGCCCATTATCCAAGCGGTATTAATCATGGGTACAGTCATTTCACTCTATAGGCTGTGTACTTGGGCGATGATGAAATTCCAGCCTTTTGAGGACCTGCTAGAGGGGCGCTCAATGTATATTGTAGAAGATGGCATGTTGGTGCTTGATAAGATTAAACAGGGGGAAATGTCACACGATGAGTTTTTTGCTGAAATGCGCCAACAAGGGGTTGAGCATTTAGGACAAGTTCGTGTCGGTTTGCTCGAAGCTGATGGCAATTTTAGTATTTTATTGCACACCTCTGAAAAAACAGACTACGGGATGCCGCTTTTCCCCAAGCAATACCGACCAGTCGAGCAAGTAGAAGCAGGGGTTAATTATGCTTGTATGTATTGTGGTTACGTCGATGAAATCACTGACCCCAATCAGTGTTGCCCGCGCTGCGAGGATAATTGCAATAACTGGGCTAAAGCGTTAAACAATGAGATAGTCAAATAATATAAGCACTTGGCTGACTTAGCTCAATTGATAGGCTAAGGCAGCCAAGTGCTGCTTTTAAATTATCAGATAAAAATCTCTCATTTACTGACAGTTTGTCTGACTGGTTTCATAAATAATATGGGTTAAGTGGCTTGCATAATTTACGTGACTTTATTTAAGTAACTTTATACCAGTCAAGTTTGCGAGTCATCACCATCACGCAGGCAAGTATCACAAAGCAGAATAGCGCACCCAGTAATAGATTTAGGTCCTCTGTACTTAAAATCCCAAAAAATGCAGCATATAGTCCAGCAAGTGTTGCGGTAAAGATGACTGCCCGTTTTAAACCGCCAAATACATAGTAGCTATACCAGCCAATAAGCCCTATACAGGCGCTAGCCGCTACAGTATATGCTTTCCAAAATACTATCTGCTCAGCCAGCGGTAGTAATAAGACATAAAAAACAAATAGCGCACAACCGACTAGCAGATACTGAATAGGGTGGATCCGACTTGATTTGAGCACTTCAAACAAAAAGAAAGTGCCAAACGATACTAAGATTAATAGCAGAGCATACTTCATGGCTCGTTCGGTTTGTAGATAGACATCATTTGGGCTCGCAAAACTAACCCCAAAGCTGTTCAGCAGAACACTTTGATTGCTGCCAGCCACTGTCGTGCTGTCTGCCGTCTGACCTCTCGATGACTCAAAATCGGTATTGAGCATTGATTCACTCATGATAGTACAGTGATGGTTAGGTGCGCTGATGCACTGAGAGAGGTATTGGTTATTGGCGACGGTCAAATACTGATTTTGCCAACTGGCATCAAATCCTCCAGCGGTAATGCTCTTGGTATTTGGTAATGCTTTACCGATGAAATTTGGTGTCTGCCAATCACTATGCATAGATAGAGTAAAGTTCTGCCCAGTTGGGACAGTCGTTACATTACTAATGCCAGCTAATGGCAAGTCGATCACAATATGAAGCGCTTGATTGTCTTTAGGGCTGGATAATTGGCTACTCACCTCTGATTTATTTAGATCTGTATTTATTGAGCCTGTGGTAGCCAAGCTATCTTTATTCTGCTGGCTAGTAAGATTGCTTAATTGCTCCAATACGTCTTTAGGAATATCTACTTCGACATAGGTTAAGTTCTCTATCATTGGTATCTGCGGATAGTTTGCTGCAATTGATTTTTGATTGATTGTGACAGTAGGCAAGGTAGCGACACCGCGTAAGTCAGACACGGGAATGATCAATTTTGCTTTATTCCAGTGGGTAATGGTTTTGGCTAGCTGTGTCTTATCTGTATCATTGTCGATTGTATTGCCAATCTGATCTAAATTTTCTAAAGTCTCAGCAAAGGTATAACTCTGATCGAATGTCAGCTGACCATCATAGCTAGTAGCGCTATAAATACCGCGTTTATAGGTGTCTGTGTTTACTTTTAGGTCTTGTGCAGCTTGCGTCTGAGAGGCAAATATCGTCTCAATCTTCGAGTATGACGGTTCGCATTTGCTCTTTATGTTTGGTGTACCTGTTGCATCTGACTGACATGCCGGTGTGACTGTCATGGGAATAGCGATAAATGGGTTAATCACTTCTTGTGGATTGACATGCTGCTCGCTGATTTCTTTTATCACTGACTCTGCGTAGTATTGCCTCTCGTATATGATATTACTAATCATAGTGAGCCCGATTGAAAAGACAATACACAGTCCTACAATGATGGATAACTTAGTCAATAATGTTTTTTGCATGTTGTCGCCTCCTAAGTATCTTGAATCCACAGCTGCCGAGATAGCAGACTGTGGCTTTAAAAGACATCATAGAAAGGGCATGAAGAGAAGATGTGCAAGAAATATGGAATAACTGTGAAAGGGCGAAAGTCGATATATTCGGATAATTATTTTTCGATTATTAATGTGCTTAATGCTTTTTCGTGTCGCCAACGACTTTATCCATGATAGCGAATAACAAGCCAGACAATACAAAGGTCATATGAATAATAACTTTCCACATGAGTTTGTCAGCATCAAGTTCACTCATTCCGCTAGATATATCCATAAAGGATTTTAAAAGGTCAATCGCTGAGATAGCAACGATCGCTCCAATGACTTTGAGCTTTAGACCAGAAAAGTCTACTTTACCCATCCAACTAGGTCGATCATCATGAGTGCCAGTATCGATTTTTGAAACAAAAATCTCATAGCCACTGAATATAATGATAAGCAGTAAACTAGCAACTAGAGAGATATCAACCAATACCAATATATTTACAATCACACTGGCTTCAGAGGCCGTCAGAATGTCAGCAAACATGTGCCATAGTTTTTGGACAAACTTAATAAATAATAAAATAATGCCTAGCACTAATCCTAGATAAAAAGGTGCCAGTATCCAGCGGCTATTAAATATGGTTTTTTCTAAATAAAGCTCAAACTTCTTTAGCATGGGTATCTCTTAAGTTTTAAAGACAAGAAAGTCTTAAAGACACAAATATGAATAAGTTTTTGGGTATAGCTATTTAGCTTTAGTCAGGCAATATGTTGTCTATATTAGCGAGCTTCGCTACTACTTTCTGAATGCGCGCTTTTCTATCGCCACTAATGCGTTGAAATGGTTTTTGATGCTTGCTTAATTGACTGGCAAAATAGTTGCTTATCTCATCGCGTTGATGCGGACTGTCTCGCAGGTCATCGGCGACCCATGGCGTATCAACATCAGTCAATAATATTAAATCATAGTGATGCGCCAACGCTGCTTGCTCAAGGGCCACAGGGCAGGCGCCATAATACCAATAAGAATAAACCATTAGTTCAAACAGACTGGTATCGCAAAACAAATAATGACTAGCATCAGACGTCTGAGCGACCTGTTTGGCTAGGGTATTTTCTAGTGTAATTTGCCCCTGTGCGATAGGGAGCAGGTCCTCCCACGTACAAGTCAGCTGCTCGTCGTCCCATTTTGCCTGTAAGTAGGTACGCATATATTCTGACACCCAAGGAGCATCAAAATGCGCGGCCAAATCACGACATAAGGTCGTCTTACCCGTACTTTCTGCCCCTAAAACCGCGACGTTGATGACAGATTTAGGCGTATGCTGCTCGAGGTTGTACACGGTAGCGTCGTTGCCATTCATAGTATGCCCAGATTGCGATAAGAGTGAAGACTACATATTGTAGCGCGGTAAAAGTAAAACCTTTATAAAAGTATAGTGGTACCGATATCGCATCAGCGATGATCCAGAGTATCCAATGCTCAATCTTGCGCCGTGCCATGAGCCACATCGCCATCAAAAACAAAGCCGTAGTGAGCATGTCAGTATAATCGACCCAAGTAAATAGATGGATTCCAAGTACCGCACCATCGAAACTAAAGCCATTATTAATTACTGGACGGAAATAATAAACCAAGCCTACAAAAGCTATCGTTCCCGCTGCCAAAGCAGAAAGTATCGGGATGTCACCTGCATGTAAATGTTCAATACGGACATTATTGGCATTTGACTGCTTGTGCTCAACAGAATGGTTTTTCTTGTTCTTTGACCAGTTAATCCAGCCATACAAGCTCATCACGGTATAGTAAGCATTGATGAACATATCGCCAAACAGCTGCCACTTCCACAGTAGGTACACAAATATAGCAGTGCTGACCAGACCAATAGGGAAGACTAGGATATTGGTTTTGCTGGCGAGTAAGACACTTGCTACGCCAAAGACAACGGCAATCAGTTCAAGAATGATGAATATTGTAGAGTAGTCAGCGTATTGACCAAATAACCAGTTGAGAAGTTCTGCCATTAGTATTCCTAAATATGAGCGCGTATCAATATTCTGAATTATTAAAATAGTTCGATGAATAGTACAGAATAAATGATGCTAATTATAACGTAGCTATCGAAAAAGGACGGCAGTCTTTGCTAATTTATGGCAAGAAACAGATTATTTGTAACAAAGTATTAGAAAAATTATAATATTCAGGCATAATAAACACACTGATTTTAAGTTTACAGTTATTCACTGAATTTGAATGGCTATTATTTTTCCACTTTTATGCTTATTCCAAGCACCACAGTAGTAGACAAGGAAGCTTATCATGACGACTTGTATCACAGGCACTGGTCTTTATATCCCACCTTACAGCATTAGTAACGAAGAGCTAGTTGAGTCATTTAACCAGTATGTTGAAAACTATAATACCGAACATGCTGAAGAGATAGCTGCAGAGACAGTGACGGCACTTGAGCCTTCTTCAGCTGCGTTTATCGAAAAAGTATCTGGTATTAAATCACGTTATGTGATGGAAAAAGAAGGTATCTTAAATACTGAAATTATGGCGCCAGTTATTCCTTACCGTAACTTGGGTGAAGAGCTGTCGGTCATGGCTGAAATGGGCGCAGCAGCACTTAGAGATGCCTTGGCTGATGCTGGACTTGAGGCCAATGACTTAGACGGTATCATCCTTGCTTGCTCAAACTTCCAGCGTACTTATCCTGCAGTTGCTATCGAAATCCAAAACGAAATTGGTATGATTGGCGGCTTTGCTTATGATATGAACGTTGCGTGTAGTGCGGCGACTTTTGGTCTGTCACAAGCACATGGTTCTATCATCTCTGGTTTGGCCAAGCGTATTGCTGTGGTCAACGTTGAGATTACCTCAGCGCATCTAAACTGGCGTAACCGTGACAGCCACTTTATCTTCGGTGATGTAGCGACCGCTTCTATCGTTGAAGAATTAGATACGCCAAAAGGTTACGAGATTCTAAACTCTAAGCTATTTACTCAGTTTTCGACCAACATCAAAAACGAATACGGCTTTATGGATCGCTCAGAGTATCTAGCAGCGCAGACTGAAATGTATCCAGATATCAAAGCACCGGTCACTGACAAGCTGTTTTTGCAAAACGGTCGTAAAGTATTCCGTGAAGTCTGTCCAAAAGTGTCAGAGATCATCACTGAGCACTTGCAAGAAAACGACATCCCAACATCTGATGTTAAGATGATGTGGTTGCATCAAGCCAATGCCAATATGTTGGATTTGATTCTGCGTACCGTGGTTGGTAAAGATGCCGATAAGTCGATTGCTCCAAGTGTTATTGCTGAATTTGCCAATACCAGCTCAGCGAGTCCTATGATTGTATTCCATCGCCACAAAGATGACTTAGTATCAGGTGATTTGGGCGTTATTTGCTCATTTGGTGCAGGTTACTCTATTGGATCGGTCTTAGTTCGCAAGGTCTAATACTTTAACTATTTGCCCTGATAAAAATAGCTAAGAGTCTTCTTAGCTATTTTTTTGTCTGTTGTTTTTGCTATTGAAATTAAGCTGTGACATCTAAATATAAACAGAGATGTTTGAGAAGATAGCATCGAGATTACCGACAATATCAACAAGAATTATTAGAGGTTTTAATTTACCCCAAAAAATTTGCTATAATCACGGGCTTATTCCTCTTATCCAATTAAAAGTCCTTTTATGAAAGAATCCTTACGCCTGCGTTTAGACCAGATGGTAGACCGTTATGAAGAGGTCACCGCTTTATTATCAGATCCTAGTGTCATCAGTGATAATAATAAGTTCCGCGAATTGTCTGTTGAGCACAGCGACTTGATGGAGATCACGACACTGTGGCAAAACTACGTGGGTGCAGAAACGGATCAGGCCGATGCAGAAGCGATGCTAGCTGATGCAACAGATCCTGACATGAAAGAGATGATGATCGATGAGATTGAGAGTGCGCGTGATACCATCGTAGAGATGGAAGAAGCACTCAATCTGATGATGCTACCAAAAGATCCTAACGATAAAGTGCCAGCGTTTTTGGAGATTCGTGCCGGGACAGGCGGCGATGAAGCAGCGATTTTCTCTGGTGACTTGTTCCGCATGTACCAAAAATATGCGCAGAGCCAGGGCTGGACGCTAGAAGTGCTCTCTGCAAATGAAGGTGAGCATGGTGGCTATAAAGAAATCATCACTCGCGTATCTGGCAATAGTGTATATGGTCGCTTAAAGTTTGAATCGGGCGCTCACCGTGTACAGCGTGTCCCTGAAACCGAGAGCCAAGGTCGTGTTCACACATCAGCTTGTACGGTTGCGGTCATGCCAGAAGTTGAGATTGATGATACCGTCGATATCAATCCTGCTGATATCAAAATGGATACTTTCCGCTCAAGTGGCGCGGGTGGTCAGCATGTGAACACGACTGACTCTGCTGTACGTTTGACGCATATTCCAACGGGTACCGTGGTAGAGTGTCAGCAAGAGCGTAGCCAACACAAAAACCGTGCGCATGCTATGAAAATGTTGGTCTCTAAAATCCAACAAGCCAAAGTACAAGCACAGGTCGATGTGGCGGATTCTATACGTCGTGACTTGGTCGGTAGTGGTGATCGCTCAGAGCGTATCCGTACCTATAATTTTCCACAAGGCCGCATGACTGATCATCGTATCAACCTTACCTTATACAAGCTTGATTCCATTATGGAAGGCGACTTGGACGAGATTCTTGATGCACTATTACGTGAGCATCAGGCTGATTTGATGGCCAGTATCGGTGGCAATGACTAGTAGTTAGTCTGTAAAAGTACTAATAGTTTTATCGTTTTTATCACCATGTCTGTTCTTATAATAATAAGTATTGATTTAATTTTTCTGTTTTCGTTTATCCATTTAATTACCTAAAAATATTGAGAGTGTTATGTCAAAGCACAATAATCAGAACCAAGATCAAACCCCAGTCGTAGAAGATGCTAACGAGCTAATCGCACAACTGCAAGCCAAGCTAGATGATATCAGTGCTTCAGGTAAACAGCCGTATCCTAATACGTTCAAACGCACTGATTATGCGCAAGACTTACAGACGGCTTTTGATGGTATCTCAAAGCAGGAAATTGAAGAAAAAGCAGCGAATGGTGAAAAAACACAGGTCAACGTGGCGGGTCGAGTCATGCTCAACCGTGGTTCGTTCATCGTGATTCAAGACATGACAGGCCGTATTCAGCTATATGTAGCACGTAAAGAGCTTGATGAGGAAACGCGTGCGAGCATCAAATCACTAGATTTGGGTGACATCGTTGGTGTATCAGGCTATATCGGTCGCTCAGGTAAAGGCGATTTGTATGTGCATATTGAAGAAATTACGCTATTGACCAAATCACTACGTCCAATGCCGAATAAGTTCCATGGCTTGGCTGATGTAGAAGCGCGCTATCGCAATCGTCATCTTGATTTGATGACCAATGAGACGACTCGCAATACCTTTATGGTTCGTAGTCAGATCGTTAGTGGTATTCGTCAATTTATGCTTAATGAGCGTTTTATGGAAGTCGAAACGCCAATGATGCATCCGATACCAGGCGGCGCAGTAGCTCGTCCGTTTGAGACACATCATAATGCATTAGACATGCCTTTATACCTACGTATCGCGCCTGAGCTTTATCTTAAGCGTCTGGTCGTTGGCGGGTTTGAGCGCGTGTTTGAGATTAACCGTAGTTTCCGTAATGAAGGGGTTTCAACCCGCCATAACCCTGAATTCACTATGATTGAGTTCTATCAAGCATATGCTGATTATCATGACTTGATGGATTTGACTGAGCGTCTGTTTAATCAGTTAGCAATAGATGTGTTGGGCACAACGGAGCTTACTTATCAAGAAGAAGCCATTAGCCTAAAAGCACCATTTGCTCGTCTATCAATGTCTGATGCGATTGCAAAATATGCTGAAAACTTTGACATGGCGCGCATCAATGATCGTGAATACCTAGCAGAATATGCATCTACGACACTTAAGCAACAAGTCAAAGATGTGTTTGGTGTGGGTAAACTACAGACGATTATCTTTGAAGAAACAGCTGAGCATCAATTACGTCAGCCAACGTTCATCACTGAGTACCCAGCTGAGACCTCACCACTAGCGCGCCGTAGTGATGACAATCCTGAGATTACCGATCGTTTTGAGCTGTTCGTTGGTGGTCGTGAGTTGGCCAATGGCTTCAGTGAGCTTAATGATCCAGCAGACCAAGCTGAGCGTTTCCGTGGTCAGGTTGCTGAAAAAGACGCTGGCGATGATGAAGCCATGCATTTCGATGAAGAGTATATCGAAGCATTGTCTTATGGTCTGCCACCGACAGCCGGTGAGGGTATTGGTATTGACCGTCTAGTAATGCTATTTACTGACTCTGCTAGTATCCGTGATGTGATCTTGTTCCCGCACATGCGCCGCAAACAAGACAGCTAAGGTGGATTTGCTTGCTGTAAATCCAAACTGATACTTAACTTAGCATAAAAAGCTTCTGCTCATTTTCACAGAATGGGTATAAGCTTTTTTGTGAAATATCGTTTATAGAGGTATTATGGATATTCAGCAAGCATCACATGTGCCATGGCAAAAAATGATTCAGCAATGTTTTTTATCGTTGTATGAGTTGCCTGATGACAAAATCACTGACTCTGATCATTTTCAGGGTTATGATTTTGTTTTTGAGTTTTCTGGCGCTACTATTTATTTGCTCGTCAATACCGTCGTGATGCAGGCAAATAAGCAAGAAGTGGATAATGCTAAAGTTCGTGAGTGGAGAAAAGAAGTTGTTAACCAACTTATCAAACGCCACGCTCAGATTTATCAAAAAAACGATAGCCTAATTGCAGATAGAAGTGCCGCGACAACTGATAAAGCAGTTTATTTTATTGGCTTAACGTCATTGTCTATCAATCATCAAGACGATCAATCGGGCCATTCATCTTATGCAGTTGGCTACGAATATGGCAGTCGGTTTTTTGCAGAAGACTGTGTTTTAGACTTAGATGATGAGCAAAGTATCTTACAAGTCTTTAGTCATCAAAACTTCGTTGATATCCTTAATCAGTTGGTGACGCCAAGTGATTTAACAACCTTTTTGGACTTCCATCGTCGTCAACTGTCTAGTTTTGCATCATTTCAAAACGAATCGACATTGCTTAAACAGTTTCTACAATCACCTGACTTTCATCAAAGAGCGATTAGGGTGCAAGAGCAGCTAATCGATAACGAGTTAATTGAGCAAGTTGAATTACGCTTACTCAAAGCAGCAGAGCCGAATCAGACTGTGTATGCCGATGCCTTAATGGCTGAGATGCAAAAAAATACTCGGATGTGGTTCAAGCTGTTTAACAGTGTTCTTGAGCGTTATTATGAAGCGGGTAGACCTTTACCAAATGATCAGGTTGATATTTTGGTAGATGAGTCAATGTATACCTATGCATGTCTAGTAGAGAAAATCTTAGCTTATAGAACCATGGATCAAGAATCGCGCTGGAATGGATATATCCGTCATGAGCATTCTTATCATGTATTTGGACGCCATTATCTCATGGTGTTTTATGCGCAAGACGATAGCAGTTCGCTAGGCGCAGAGAATGTTCGGCTCTCTTATAAAGATTTATTGTCAGATATCAATGTCCAGTTACAAGAGCCAGTGATGGACAATTTGTTTTTACTGGGCGTAGAGTTTAGGCCGTGCGAAGACAGCGTAAATACTGAGGTTTATCTAGATATATTTCATCAAGCAGGCTCATTGATTGATGAAAGTACTCAGCGCTTATATGACCGGCTGGCCCAACTTCAAGCTCAGTTATAACCAAAACATAGTATGATTCATTAGTTTGACGCTCCCTTTATATTTGTATTATTTACATTGGCATTTATTATGACGCAGCAATATCAAGTTTTAGCTCGCAAATACCGACCAAAAAACTTTCACGAGTTGATTGGGCAGACGCATGTGTCTCAAGCGCTGATTAATGCGATTGATTACAATCGTTTGCATCATGCCTATCTGTTTACAGGTACGCGCGGTGTGGGTAAGACAACGATTGCGCGTATTTTATCTAAATGCTTGAACTGTGATACAGGTATTACCAGCACTCCTTGCGGCGTATGTGATAATTGCGTTGCTATTGATCAGGGGCGTTTCATTGATCTTATTGAGATTGATGCCGCTTCGCGTACCAAGGTCGAAGATACGCGTGAGCTGTTAGACAACGTGCCTTATGCGCCAAGCCAAGGGCGCTACAAGGTCTATCTGATTGATGAAGTACATATGCTGTCTACGCACAGCTTTAACGCGCTGTTAAAAACGCTAGAAGAGCCACCTGAACATGTGAAGTTTTTATTAGCGACGACTGATCCACAAAAGCTACCAATTACGATTATTTCGCGCTGCTTGCAGTTCGTTCTGCGACCATTACCTCAAACGTTACTTAGCGAGCATTTGGCAAATATCTTGGCCAAAGAGCAGGTAGGCTATACTCAGCCAGCGATTTGGCAGTTGGCAAGTGCAGCCAAAGGTTCTGTACGTGATGCTTTATCATTGACTGATCAAGCCATTGCTTTTGGTCAAGGCGCACTAGATGATGCGACTGTTAATGCAATGCTTGGTCTTATTGATGCTGCTGACTTAGTGCGTCTAATCACAGATATTTATAATCATGATAAGTCTGCGGTTGCTGCTCATATTGAGCAAATGCGTGCGCAAATGGTCGATGCGACTAGTATGTTTGACGGGCTTGCTGAACTGTTACATCAGTTGGCATTGACTCAGCTGTTGCCTGAGGTCGCTCTTAATGTTAATGAGGCGCAAGCAAAAGATATTTATACGCTAGCTCAGCATATCAGTCCTGATGTCTTGCAGCTGTATTATGAGATTGTTGTACAAGCCCGTGAAGGTGTCAAGCTTGCAAGTACACCGATGCAAGCGCTTGAGATGTGCATCTTACGATTACTAGCGTTTCGTCCATTGCCAGTCGATGAAGTCTTGAGCAATACTTATGATAGCGATGGGTCTGCTACAAAAGTACCAGCTATAGAGCCAGTTTCTTCGGTATCAGCTCCAGATGCTATTGCACATGAAGCGTCAGCACCGCCGCCAGAGCTTTATAGTGTTGATTATCAGACACCAAGTCACGATGAGCTGCAAAGCGGTATTGATGATAATGACAATTTAGCACAGTCAACGGCTAGTGCTATGCCTGAACCTGTTGTTGAGCCTGAACCTGTTGTTGAGCCTGAACCTGTTGTTGAGCCTGAACCTGTTGTTGAGCCTGAACCTGTTGTTGAGCCTGAACCTGTTGTTGAGCCTGAACCTGTTGTTGAGCCTGGCGCAAATGATTCTCAGTTAACAGCCCACTCTGATCAAGATCCACGTACGTTGCTGCGTTGTCCACCTCAAGAGCTGACCGGCGAGTGGAACCCAGAAAAGTGGGACTACTGGTTACAGAAGGCTCGTGAAAGCGAGGTATTGGCACAAGATGAGCTAGCACTAGCACGGCAAGGTACAATGACTGGTCAATGCAATGGCAAAGCCACGTTTTTGACCAGTGTTGATAGTAAGCATTTGCAGGTCACTTTTCAGCAATTGGCAGCTAAGTTACAACAGCAATTTACGCAAGCTGACATTGACTTGAAAATTGATAGTAGTATCATGCAGACCGAAGATAAAACCCCAGAGCGCCGACAGAAGAAACGTTTAGAGCAAGCGAAAACCGTTGCTGAAACGAAATTACTAAAAACACCAGTAATGCAGTATTTAACTGAACGCGGTGAGGGGAAAATGGGTAAAGTACAGCTATATTGAGATTTTAGAGCAGTGTTTGCTCAAAGTATCTAAAAGTATATTTATATATTGAACGTAGTTTTATATTAAATATCAAGGTGATAGCAATATATCACCTTGATATTTTTGTTTTTATTACGGGTCAAAATATATTTATCAAACAAGAGAGAACCATTTGATAACGATAAGATGAATGCAAAGTCGTTATAATGGTTAAGTTATATTAAAAACTGAAATGACGTTTAGGTGAGAATATGTTGGATAATTTACGCGGTATGGCTGTGTTCGCCAGTGTGGTCGGACATGGCTCTTTTAGTGGCTCTGCACGTGAGCTAGGTATTACAACCAGTGCAGTCAGTCAGCAAATTCGTTCGTTAGAGAACGAGCTTGGCGTGGTATTGCTACATCGCTCAACTCGTAAGCTAAGCTTAACAGAAGCTGGCGAGAGCTTTTATGAAGCGGCAAAAGATGTCGTCAGTGCAGCAGAGCAAGGGCGTATCAAAGTTAATCAATTGCGTGATGAGCTAGCAGGTAGCTTGCGTGTATCGACCACGCCTGAGCTTGGTGTTAATCACATACTGCCAGCACTCTCTACGTGGATGGCGGCACATGATGATTTAAGCGTCACCTATTTAGCTGACAATCATTATATTGATATGATTGATGAGCGTATTGATATTGCCATTCGCATGAGTCCATCGATTAATGATTCTAGTCTGAGCAGTCATCCATTGACTGATGTGCGCCAACTATTGGTTGCCTCACCTCAGTATTTGCGTCAGCACAGTAAGTTAAATACGCCTAAAGACTTGGCTGAGCATCAATTAATCTGTATTGAAATCATGAAAGATGCCAATCAGATTGATATGATCCAGACTGAAACCGGAAAGAAAACGCGTGTCAAAATGAACTCACGTATCTATACCAATAACGTGTTTATGGCAACGACGTTGGCTAAAGAAGGCCACGGTTTGGTTAGAATGTTAGAAATGGATGTCAAAAAAGAGCTTGAGAGCGGTGAGTTGGTAGAAGTGTTGACTGGCTATCAACTGCCAAGCTTTGTGCTATATGCGGTCACTTTAAATCGCGACCAACAGCCAGCTAAAATCACTCGTTGTCTAGAAGTACTGAAAAAATACTTCCATGCAAACTAAGTGTTGTTCTCACTACGCACGAAACGTTTTTAGTTAGCAATAAGCAGTTAGCAAAAAGCCTATAGATAATGAATCATCTATAGGCTTTTTTGTTGTCTGTTATTAACGTTGAAGCATGCTTTAAAATGATGGCTTTAGTAGATTGATTAGACGCTCAGCGACTTGTGTGCTTTCATCACGGCTCATGTTAAGCGGCGGCAGCAAACGCACAACATGACCACCCGTCACATTGATGATCAGCTTTTGCTCATCACGGGCACGATCCACCAGTTGGCTACAATCCATATCTTCAGGTAGCGCGATACCAATCATCATACCTGCACCGCGACTACTAACGCCATGTTGGCCAAATTCATCAACGATACTTTCTCTAATGAATAAACCCTCAGTCACTGCGTTTTCCATGATATTACTATTTGCTAATACGTTATACACGCTATGTACCACACGGCTGGCCAATGGCGTACCACCATAAGTGGAGCCATGGCTACCAGCACCAAACAAACCATTGGCACGGCCACGTACCATGCACGCACCGACTGGGAAACCATTACCTAGACCTTTGGCTGTTGTCAATACATCAGGGCGAGCGTTACTGTGTTGATAAGCAAAGTACTTACCAGTACGGCCATTACCTGTTTGCACTTCATCCAGCATAAATAGCCAGTTATGAGCGTCACATTCTGCTTGTAGCTCTTCAAGATAAGTGAAGCCATTGGCTGCAGTATTCAGGCCGCCTTCGCCTTGGATCGGCTCTACAAAGATAGCGCAGATATCATCATGTTCTTGAGCCGCTTGTTTGACAGCTTCGATATCGCCAAATGGCACACGAATAAAGTCTTCATCTAGTGTATAAAACCCTTCACGTGCTTTTGGATTTGCAGTAGCTGACAAAGATAATAACGTACGACCATGGAACGATTGCTCCATTACGATAACTTTTGGACGTTTAAAACCTTGCTTGTACGCGTATAAACGTGCCAGTTTCAATGCAGCTTCATTGGCTTCGGCGCCACTATTGGCAAAAAACACACTGTCCATTTGGGCGGCGGTACATAGTATTTCTCCAGCACGCTCTTGCCAGTCGATGCCGAACAAGTTGCTCGTATGAATTAACATACCTGCTTGCTGCTGAATCGCGTCAGTGACTTGTGGATGACAGTGTCCTAAGCCGCATACCGCGATACCAGTCAAGGCATCTAAGTAAGGCGTGTCATCTTTGGTATAGAGCCAACTGCCTGCACCGCGTGTAAAGCTGATTGGTTGACGGTTATAAGTGGGCATCAGGTAAGTAGCAGACATGTAAAGCATCCTTGGTATAATAATTGAGTAAAAGTGTGGGTTATAGCTCGTCAGAAAAAGGCGTGGTTTCTGCAGGTAAGGTGTAATCTTCGTTTGCCCAAGCACCTAAGTCTATAAGTTTGCAGCGACTGCTACAAAACGGCTTATATTTATTGTCTTGCCAGGCCGTCTGAGTACCGCAACGTGGACAAGGGTAGGTCTTTGGAGGCGTATTTGCAGTAGAGTCAGTCATAAGAAAAGAGCAATGTCCTAAATGTTATTAGTATTGGTTGCATATGGCACAAGTATAAAACGCATCCGTCATTTAAATTACGACGAAACGAGGCGTACTCGCTATCGCTGTATTACTATTCAATTGGATTGACTATATAATAGCATGGGGCCGAATAATGACAAAAGACAAATGCTTTAAGGATAGTAGATGACCGACAATATTGATCTCACGCATCAGCAAGAGCGTGCCTTTCAACCACAAAAACTGTCAGCACCGCGTGACTTTATTATTCCAAATATCATTAATGACAAGAAAAATGAAAAACCGTTAATGCTAGAGATTGGAGCAGGGAAGGGCAAGCATGCACTTAGCTTTGCCGCACAAAATCCTGATAAGCATCTGATAGCCATTGAACGCACACGTAATAAATTTGAAGCATTCTCAAAATTAGCAAATCTACAAAATCTATCAAACCTAGATGCGATTCACGCGGATGCGATTGCATGGACAGTGCATGCCATTGAACCAAATAGCTTGGCTAAAATCTTCATTCTTTATCCCAATCCCGAACAGCATAATCCAAATCAACAATGGTTGAACATGCCTTTTTTTGAGTTTCTATTATCACGTTTGCAAGTGGGCGGAGAAGTGATATTAGTGACTAATATCGAATCCTATATGGACAATGCAGAACATCAAGCAACCAAAGTATGGTGTCTACCATCAACACGTTCTCGAGTACCAGCGACCAGTCAGCGCACTCATTTCGAAGTGAAATATCTTGCCCGACAAGAAGTGTGTTGGGAGCTAAGTATTCGTAAGCCGAAGTGGTATAAGACAAGATTTGATGATTGGCAGGTAAGTGCTATAAGCGAAAAATAATAGCCTAAGTGAATAAAACTGAAATAATAAAAGCCGTCACTAAAGGACGGCTCAAAATTTGCACGGTTTATAAATAAGGTTTTACGAGACTGTTAGAGTTGGTATGCGCATCTAAAACAGTCAAAAAAGTATATGCACCGATAAACTTGCGGCTAATAAACATAAATTCTTTTGGTGGCAGATTAAATTCGAAGGACTGCATTGCACGTGTAGCCGTAGTAGATAGGCGTGAATGCAGTTTACTGTTGGCCCAAATATAGCGATTCTGCTCATCTAAACATTCGCTAGGGATATTGGGATTTTTCTCAGGATCACTAAAAGGCTCTGTCGCCAGTAAAAATAACGAAGCAATATCTGAACGTACTTTATTACTCATGCTATCGAAAAAGTCGTATCCTTTCATAGCAATGCTCATTGCTTGCTGATCATGGCGATATCCCGCGCGTAGTAAACCACGGGCAATCGTTAATAAGTTACCATCAAACTGACGAATCGCTCCAAAATCTAGCAAAACCAATCTATCGATATCTTTATCGTTTTCGCTCACGCGCACCAAATAATTACCAAAGTTGGGATCTGTCTGCATCTCACCCCATACAAAAATCTCTTGCATCATAATTTCTATGGCCGCTTGACCAATGGCATTACGGCGTTCATGAGGTAATAATTGTAATGCTTCCGAGACCACAGTGATACCTGGCTCGTATGACATACATAGCAGACGTTTTTTAGAATAAGTACGATTAATCTTAGGCACGATATAGCGCGGATCATCAATTAAACGCTCGTAAAAACGTTCTGTCGTAGCCGCTTCCGCTTCATAATCGACTTCGTGATGGAGTAGGTCACGTATTTCCTCAAACCAAGCATCGAGTGCGCGTGTTTGAGGGACGATATTACTTACTTTTAACAATCGTTTGAACAAGGCAAGATCAGAGTTGATAGCGTCTGCCACACCCGGATACTGAATTTTTAAGACGACTTGTTCGCCAGTGGCGAGTACGGTCGCACGATGAACTTGAGCAAGAGAAGCCGTTCCGATAGGGACGGGATCAATGTCTAGCTCGTTTAGTTTGTTGCCCAGTAACTGGCGTAATGTTTGCTCAATCGTTGGCCAAGTTAATGTCGCTGTATCATCATTAAGGGTTTGCAAAGCGCGCGTGATCTCTGGCGGCAGTATGTGCTCACCATAAATCGCTAGCATTTGACCAATCTTGACGACCGAACCTTTCAATTTACCCAGCTCTGATGCCAGATAATTTGCCTGAGTTTCCATAAACGCTTGATTGCGTGCAGTACGAGCTTCTTTATTTAAGAACATACCAGACACGCTATTACCCGCCCAACGACGACCAATATTTAAAGAAGTTTTTGCAATCGACATACGACGATCAAACCCTGAGGTTTTTAGGCTATCGATTGATTGCTTGTTGCTAAAAGGTTTAGACGTATCATTTGCCATAAGTATAATCATTCATCCAATTGGTATTGATTTGCGGGTTCGAAACCTACAATACAAGGGAGACGTGATGCACAGGTACAAAATTGTATCATATAAAGCGCGTTGGTTTTATGAGCCTGAACTGGCCATTGATAGTTACTTTGTAAGCCAATATCTAGCGGTAACTATTGATAATTAGCAAGCTTACTGACTATTAAAATTTAGAAAAATCTATTTATAGCCAATAGGTCAGTATCAAAAAGATAATAAAAAATAAGACCTAGCATGATGCTAGGTCAAATAATGATGTAGAGCTATAAAATACAGAAATACTATTAATCAAACATATTGAGCAAAACCTTCGCATTATCTAAAATGTTGCCCAAGACGTTACTCAATATGTCTCTTAGGATGCCTTAGCTGCTAAGCATTTTCGCGAGTGATGGCATGATGACCAATATCACGGCGGTACTGCGCACCATCGAAGCTAATAGCAGCGGTGACTGCTAAAGCTGCTTGCTGAGCATCAGAAATGCTATCTGCTAGCGCAGTTACACATAAGACGCGCCCGCCGTTTGTGACGACTTCTTTATCATTATCGTTAGAAAACGCCGTTCCAGCATGGAAAACTTTAACAGCTTCGTCGTTGTTAGGATCTAGCTCTGGCAAGCCTGCAATCACATCACCTTTAGACGAAGTTTCAGGGTAGCCTTTTGATGCGACAACGATACCTAGAGCAGGGCGCGCATCCCATTTGGCTTCACTAGGTAATTTACCTGCCAAACCTTGTGCGACCAAATCGATCATTGATGACTGCAAACGCATTAAGATAGGCTGCGTTTCAGGATCACCAAAACGGCAATTGAACTCGATGACATACGGGTCGCCTGCCTTATCAATCATAAGACCAGCGTATAAGAATCCAGTATAAGGATGGCCTGCATTTTTCATGGCATCGACTACTGGTTGAATCACTTGCTGCATGACTTTGTTATGAACATCGCTGGTAACAACTGGAGCAGGGGAGTAGGCACCCATACCGCCAGTGTTTGGACCAGTATCACCTTCAAAAGCACGTTTATGATCTTGGCTGGTTGCCATTGGCAAAATGTTGTCACCATCAATCATGCAAATAAAGCTGGCTTCTTCACCCTGTAAGAACTGCTCGATAACCACGCGGCTACCAGCATCACCGAACTTATTGTCTGCTAACATATCGTCGATAGCTTCATGTGCTTGTTCGATCGTTTCAGCGACGATAACACCTTTACCTGCTGCAAGACCATCTGCTTTGATAACGATAGGTGCGCCTTGCTCATCGACATAGGCTTTTGCAGCGACTGCGTCTGTAAAACCTTGATAAGCAGCGGTTGGGATATTGTTTTGCTCCATGAACTCTTTAGCAAAAGTTTTTGAGCCTTCTAACTGTGCACAGTACGCTGTTGGGCCCCATGCTTTGATACCTGCTTCTCGACAAGCATCAACAATACCCGTAACCAGAGGCGCTTCTGGACCAACAATTACCATGTCGATATCATTATTTTGACAAAACGCGATAACAGCACTATGCTCGCCTGCGTCAGCGTCGGTAGACTCTAGCGTAACGTTTTGGCATTTAGGCTCAAGGGCGGTGCCAGCATTACCAGGAGCGATGTAGACATTTTTTACATTGTCATCTTTTGCACATTGCCATGCCAATGCGTGTTCGCGACCACCTGAGCCAACCACCAAAATATTCATCATACCTTTTGCCCTTAGCATTAAAGTTAATAGTGAGCGAGTCGTACGCTCTTAAATATGTTGGCATATTCTAACAAAAAAACGCCTTCAATTACCATGAGTATCCGCCTGCCAGCACCGAATCATCCATATCGATGTCTAAAAATGCATTGTCTCATTAGTAAAGGTTATCGACACATCGCTGATTCATGAAATGATGTTGTACACTTTAGCTCGCGCCTTATGTGCGTTACACTTCACTATATTGGTAGTATTAAATTCTGATGGCTACATATTAATAAAAAATAAGAGCAAAAAAGGAGAAAATTTCTAACTGTTATAAAAATAAAATAAGTCGCGTGAATGGAAATACTGCACCGTTGCACCAATGATGAATATGCAGTAACAGTAGTCAATCTAAATCGATAAACTTAAATAAATAAATGTTAAACCAAATCTATAAAAAAAGGACGCAGGAAATGCCAAACTCCCTCAGTATCGCAAAAGAGCGCATTAGCCAGATAAGCGATATTGCTACCAGTTATGTACAAAAAGACAAATCGCTATTTGATCATTTTATTCATAGCTATTATCAGCCGCTGCATCAAGAAACTGCAGAGGCGATTAGTAATGCTGACTTGGCGGGCATGGCGCTACATCACTTTACACTACTCAAAGCTTACGACGGCAGCAAGCCGCAGCTGACAGTACTAAACCCAGCAGCAGAAGAGCAGCACTTTCACAGCTCGCACACTGTCATTCAAATCGCAGCTTATGATAGACCATTCTTAGTTGATACGATTTTGATGAGCCTAGAAGCAGAAGGTATCGATGTTCATCGTACTTATAACATCATCATCAGTGTTGAGCGTGATGACAATGGTGATATCACCCATATCGAAGGCGCACATGAAAGTGCCACTTCACATATGTCATTGATTCATTGTGAAATTGCTTACCAAGACAACGAAGACTTGGAAGCACTTCAACAGATGCTGATGTCAAAAATTGACACGCTTGATACGGTCGTTGGCGACTGGAAGCAGATGCGTGCGCAGTTGAATGACATTAAAACTGAGCTTTCTACTAAGCCGCTACCAGAAGTATTTTACTCACAACAAGAAATCCAAGCATTTTTAGATTGGATCTTAGACGATCACTTTATATTCTTAGGATATCGTGAATACCGCTTAGAAGGTGGTCAGTCTATCGAAGTGACTTCTGAGCCGACCGATTTAGATTTATTTGCGATTGGTAACAGTGGCCTCGGTCTATTACGTGGTTCTGAGAAAGATAAGCTATCAGAAAGCTTTAGCCAGTTGCCTAGAGGATTAAAGCAATTGTTGACTGAGCCACGCGTGTTAATGCTGTCTAAATCAAGCCGTGTGTCACCTGTGCATCGTTCAGTATATATGGACTTTTTGGGCATTCATAAGTTCGATGATAACGGTAACCTAATTGGTGAATACCGCTTTATCGGTTTGCTTACCTCACAAGCCTATCAGCTCACTGTACAGCAAATACCGCTATTGCGAGAAAAAGCCAATAAGATTATGGCAATGGCAGACTTGCCACGTGACGGTCACGCTCATCACAAGATGATGCATGTGATTAATACTTTGCCACGTGATGATTTGTTCCAAGCCAGCGTCGAAGAGCTATACCCAATTGTTTCGGGCATTACTCAACTACAAGACAAAAAGAGCTTACGTCTATTTAGCCGTATTGACCATTATCAGCGTTTTGTTTCGTGCTTGGTCTATATCCCGCGTGATAAGTTCAACACCGAGCTACGTATCAAAGTACAAAACGTCTTAAAAGACGCCTATAACGGTATGTCTTCAGGGTTTACTACTGAATTCAATGAATCTGCGCATGCTCGTGTACACGTTCACGTACGTACCGTGCCTGGCCAAGTAAATGACGTCAATATCGCTACACTTGAAGCCAAATTATCAGCACTCATGCAATCATGGGATGATAATTATCAAAAAATGCTACTCGACAATGTGGGCGAACAACAAGCCAATGCTTTAAATCGTCGCTTCTTAAACTATATTCCTGCTGCCTACCAAGAGCGTTTTGATGCTCGTACCGCAGTCGAAGACACGAAGCGTCTGGCAGGACTGACCGCAGAGCAACCAATGCTTTGGCACTTATACCAGTCGACAGGCGATGCACGTAACCAGCTCCACCTAAAGCTATACGGTCGCGAGCAGCCGGTTATCTTGTCAAAAGTATTACCAATACTTGAAAACTTTGGTGTGTCAGTTATCTCAGCACAGACTTATGAGTTTGACTTGCCAGAGCAGCCTATCTGGATGCAAGAGTATGAACTGACCCTAGAGCATGTCGATACGGTCAATATGCAAGTAGTACGTGGTCAGTTCGAAGACAGCCTCAAGCAAATCTGGGCAGGTCGTGTTGAAAGCGATTCATTTAATGAATTGGTATTAACGACTAAGCTCGATACTTATGATGTCGTCGTATTGCGTGCATTGTCTCGCTATATGCTGCAAGCACGTGCGCCATTCTCTAGTGCTTATATTCAGCAAACTGTGGTCAAAAACAGTGATATCAGTGTCGCGTTAGGTAGTTTGTTTGACGCACGTATGAATCCTAAGTATAGCGAAGAAGAACGTCAAGAAAAGGCTGCTACCATTCAAGAGCAAATCACAGCTGCGTTAGCAGATGTGGATAGCCTGGATGAAGATCGTATCTTGCGCTGGTACTTAGATTTGATCAATGCGATGGTACGTACCAACTTCTATCAAGTGGATAGTGATGGTCAACGCAAAGATCGTCTGTCATTTAAATTCTTGGCAGCAGACATTCCAAACTTGCCTAAACCAAAGCCAATGTTTGAGATATTTGTGTATTCACCACGCGTCGAAGCTGTGCACTTACGTGGCGGCAAAGTCGCGCGTGGTGGTCTGCGCTGGTCAGATCGTATGGAAGATTTCCGTACAGAAGTACTTGGCCTTGTCAAAGCACAGATGGTCAAAAACGCAGTAATCGTCCCTGTAGGCTCTAAAGGCGGATTTATTGTAAAAACTAAGAGCATGGCTGATGGTCGTGAGGCGTTCCAAGCAGAAGGTATCGCTTGTTATCAGACATTCTTACGCGGTATGCTTGATGTCACAGACAACATTGTCGATGGTACTATTGTCCCGCCAGCCAACACGGTACGCCATGATGAGGACGACCCGTACTTGGTTGTTGCAGCAGACAAAGGCACAGCTACTTTCTCTGACATAGCCAATGCGTTAGCAGCAGAGTACAACTTCTGGCTAGATGATGCCTTTGCATCAGGTGGCTCAGTAGGTTATGACCATAAAGCAATGGGTATCACCGCTCGCGGTGGTTGGGAGTCGGTCAAACGTCACTTCCGTATGCGCGGTATGGACATCCAAAACCGTGATGACTTCACCGTTGTCGGTATTGGTGACATGAGTGGGGATGTATTCGGTAATGGTATGTTGCTATCAACGCATACTAAGCTCGTTGCTGCCTTTAACCATTTGCATATCTTTATTGATCCTAATCCAGATACAGCGGCTTCATACGCTGAGCGCGCACGCTTGTTTGAATTACCACGCTCATCATGGGCAGATTATGAAGCATCATTAATCAGCCAAGGTGGTGGTATATTCTCACGCCAAGACAAGACCATCGCTATCAGCCCTGAGATGAAATCGCTCTTCGATATCAGTGAAGACAGCCTTGCACCGAATGATTTGATCAGTGCGTTACTACGAGCACCTGTCGATCTGATCTGGAATGGTGGTATCGGGACTTATGTCAAAAGTGCAAACGAAACGCACGCTGACGTGGGCGACCGTGCGAATGACTCGCTGCGTATCGATGGTAATGAGCTACGCGCAGCCGTCGTTGGTGAAGGTGGTAACTTAGGTCTAACTCAGCAAGGTCGTATCGAGTACGCTCAAACGGGCGGCCGTATCTATACAGATGCAATCGACAACTCAGGCGGTGTTAACTGTTCGGATCATGAAGTCAACATCAAAATCCTACTCGGCAAAGTGGTCGAGCAAGGCGATATGACACTGAAGCAACGTAATGAGCTGCTTGAGAGTATGACTGACACCGTAGCAGAATTGGTACTACGTCAAAACTACTTGCAACCACAAGCGATTGAGCTAAGCCATATCCGTGCCGCAGCTAATTTGAGTGATCATCAGCGCTTTATTCAGATGCTAGAGAGTGAAGGGCGTCTGGATCGTGCGATTGAGTATCTACCATCAGATGAAGAGATTGCGAAACGTCAAAAAGCGGATACTGGTCTGACCAATCCTGAGCTAGCAGTGGTCTTGGCCTATGGCAAAATGTGGGTCTATGACAATCTATTATTGTCTGACTTACCAGATGATCCGTACTTTATCAATGAGCTACGTAAGTACTTCCCAGATGAATTGGCTTCACGCTTCTTTGACGAGATGACTGAGCATCGTTTGCATCGCGAGATTATCAGTACTTACTTGACCAACAGTGTGGTCAACCGCTTAGGTATTGAAGCGCTATTCCGTCTCTTTGAAGAAACCGATCAATCACTAGCCACTATCGTACGTGGTTATGCGATTAGCCGTGATGTATTCAACGTATCGCGTGCCTGGAAAGCACTTGAAGCCCTAGACAATCAAGTTGAGGCGACGTTATTGCTAAATCTTGAGCTACGTCTACGTGATTCACTTGAGCGCGGTGTGGTCTGGTTTATCAACGCCTTTGGTCAAAATCTGCAAGTCGCGGATATGATTAGCCGCTTTAGTGAAAGCGTTGAAAAATTGACCAAGCCAAGTGGTTTTATCGAGCAGCAATTTGCCCAATATCTGCAAGAAGACACCAAACGCTTGATGCAAAAAGAGCTGTCTGATAATGACGCTACGCTATTTGCAATGCTACCGTACCATGTCGATGCACTTGACGCTGCATTGCTTGCTGAGCAATACGAGCGTCCTGTCGATGAGATAGCAACTTTATACTTTGAAGCTTATCAAGTGTTGCAGTTAGACTGGATGATGGAAAATATTGCCAGCCTACCACAGCAAGATTATTGGGATCGTCGTGCACGTCATGCGTTAGTGAACGAGCTGTCACGCAGCTTGCGTCTATTGATGGATGCGGTACTCTCAAAACCAGATGCTAAACAAGCATTTAGTGAATGGAGAGCTAGACACGTCGATCAGCTTGCAGCAGTCACCACAGAGATGCATAAGTTAGATGAGCTGCATAGCAACGATGAAGAAGGTCAAATCGGTCTTTCAACGTTGTCAGTATTGATGAGTGAGCTTAGTGGTTTAGTTACTAAGTAATGACATAATATCACTCCCAAACTGTCTCACAAAAAAACCACCGTCCTTCATGTTCGGTGGTTTTTCATTGTCCAAACGAAATAGTTTCATTGAAAGTATTAAGTATTAAGTATTAAGTATTAAAGTGATTAACTTATGATGCTTTTTCACTGACGACTTTATGACACCCTTGGCCACTAATTCGGCTAAATCCACCCGAAAGCTTTTCGACTTTAATTTGGGTTAAAATGCGATCTTTTAGCGCCTGAACATGGGATATCACCCCAATTAATTTACCTTCTTGCTGTAGATTGGTCAGCGTATCAAGCGCAATGTCTAAAGATTCCTCATCCAATGTACCAAACCCTTCATCCAAAAATAGCGAATCTACCCGAATATTTTGACTGGCCATCTGTGAGAGTCCTAATGCTAACGCTAGGCTAATGATAAAACCTTCGCCGCCCGAAAGGTTTTTAGTGCTGCGAATTTCGCCACCTTGATAGTTGTCAATCACATTTAGCTCAAGTGGACTATTATCATCACGGGCCAGCAAATAGCGATCGCTCATTTTTTGCAGCTGCGTATTGGCTTGAGTGACCATGAGATCAAAGGTTAGCCCTTGAGCAAAAGTACGGAACTTTTTGCCATCAGATGAGCCAATCAATTTATGCAATTGTTGCCAAACTTGCAATTTTTCCTTTTGCATAGTGATGGCATCAAGCTGCGCCTGTTGAGTGTTTTTCTTATCTTCATTGTCTTTTAGACGCTGACTGATTGCACCGATTGACTCAATTCGTTTGTTAAATTCATCTTGGGCTTGTGATTGCTGTTGGGCAAGCGTTTCTCTATCGTCTACTGTCAGCGGATTGGCTTGTTTATCTGCAAGTGTTTTTTGTGTTGCATCCAGTAAAGACTGCGCTTGCTTTAGCGCATAATCGATATGCTGTTGCTGCTGTTTAAGTGTGTTGCGTTCATCAATTGGCAGGCGCGCATTAGTAAAATCTATTTCATCAGAGAAATCAGAAGTAGCAAGTATTAACTTAAAGCTATCCTCTTGAGTATTGAGTGTTCCCTGTACTGTGGTCACTTGCTCAGTCACCTGACGCTGCTTATCAAGCAATTGACTAAGTAGGTGCTCAGCATTGTCTAGCTGCCTTTGCGCAGAGATCTGCGTGGCTTTAGCCTGATCTAAGGCATCACGTAAACGCTTTTCTTCTGCTTCAGGATCTTTATCTGCCAAGACCTCATCTCTATTTGTTCTTAATTGCTCAAGCATGTTCGCTTTTTCAGCCGCGAGTTGAGAAATTTTAATAAGCTCATTTTCTTCTTTGTCGAGTTGAGACTGCTTGGTCTCAACTTGTGTTTCTAGACGACCGAGTGATGTTTTTAGGTTTTGTTGATCCTCTCTGTAGTCGTTAAACTGTTTCTTGATTTCTAAAAGGGTACTGTGAGATTGGCGCAGAGTATTGATATGCGCCTGAGCGTCCACATTGCTTAGTATGGTTTGACTTTCAATACTGGTTATCAGCGGTTGTAATGATTGCAGTGAAGAACGTATCGCCATTTTTGCATCTGACTGATGTTTGTCAGTGGAATATTTATTTAACAGGGCTAATATATCGGTTTTGAGCACGGTCAATTCAGAAAAATTATCATGATATTTTTTGTCTAAGTTTTCTATAGCCCATGCTATTTTTTCACTATTGCTCTCAATCTCGTTAATAGTGCTGGTTAGCTCACGCTGCTCCTTGTCTAACGCTTCGATGTCATTACGCATCGTAGAGAGCGACTCGCTAAGCGTTTCATATTGAGTTAACGTATTTTTGAGAGATTCTCTACGCTTACCTAGCTCGATTTTGATACTGTCTAATAATGACAGCGCATCTACATGCGTCTCAATCTGCATCAACGGTTTTAATGTTTCAGCAACAAGTTGAGAGTAGCCTTTATTTAGTACTGAACTGACCAACTGGTCGATCTCTGTCTTCAACTTTTGTATTTGGTGATTTAGCAGGGTTTGTTGTTCTTCCGCTTGCACAAACTGCTGCCGTACAGTTGCTTGAGTAATACGATGTTTAGATAAAGTATCTTCTAAATTGGATATAGTCGTATCCAGCTCTGTTATTTGCCGCTGAGTTTGCGTTGCTTCCGTTTCTTGTATCAAATGTGGGTGGTCTGCACTATAAGGATGCTCTAGCGATCCACAAAGCGGGCAGGGATGACCATCTTTTAGGTCAGCGATATAGTCTTCTAATTTAGCGACTTTTTGTAGTAAATGCAGCTGGGTTTGTTTGTCTTGACGCTTTTCTTTGGCAGCGCCGAGCGCCGATTCATTATCAGCGATTAAGCCTGCCAGCTTCTTGAGGTCGTTACTCATTACTGGCAAGGTCGCAACTATTTTCTCTACTTGTACACTAAGCTCATCGTGCTGTTTTGTCTTAACGCTCACTTGGTCAAGTTGACGGTTGATATCATCAATCTGCTCTTGCTCATCTCGCATATCAACCAATGACTGCACTTGGGTTAATGCTGCTTGCTCTTGTTGTAACGTTAACAATTTACCCTGTATAGACAACATGGTGGTGTCTTTTGTCTTTTTCTGTTGATTTAAGGCGTCAAGATTGGCGCGATACTGGTGGATCTGTTGCTGCTGGCTTGTTTTATCATCTGATAGGGCGGTATTCTCCTGCAATACTACTTTTAGTCGGCCGCAATGACTTTTGAAGTTCGCTATGTCACTATCGATATTGTTTAATTCATGGGCGTCATTAAGATAGCTTTCGACACTTGCGAGCTGGGTTTTATTTTGTGCAGCCTGTTGTTTATGGTTGTCTATCTCTTTATTTAGATGTTGAGTGCTGCTCGTTAGAGTTTGCTGTCTTTGCTCAATATCTTTTAGGACATGCTTATTCTGCGTAATATCTATATCTAGTCTACGCGCCTGCGCAATATTGGGTAGAGCCGTTTGCAAAGCTTCGTGGGCAGTTTGTGTATGAGTTTTTGCTATCTCTAGATGTGTGGTTGCTTGCTCTAAGTCATTTTGTTTTTGCGGTAAGATGCTACTGATCTGCTGCTGTTCTTCTTGCAAGCGTTTTAGGTTATCGCGACTATGGACAAGTTGGCTGAACTGACTGTCAATTTCCAACGCTTTATTAGCAGCGACTAAGCGTTTGGCACTAGGAATAAAATCTTGCTGCGCTTGCTGAGCCTGCACCAAGTCACTTTGATAAATATTCAGTTTTTCTTTTGACTCTGTGACGCTATCTAGCCACTTTATTTTTTCGGCCAAATTTTGAATGGTCTGCTGCTGCTCACTTTGGGCACTTTGATATGACTGCAAGTCAGCTTTTAACTGATTTTCTTCATCGGTATTTAAGAGCGTCAAGCCATCTAAACCGTATTGCAGCTTATTAAGAATTTCTTCCTCGGTACGTTTCTTATCATGAACCTGTGTTGAGATAGTCGCATAAATATCAGTGCCAGTGATTTTCTCTAAAATATCTGCGCGTTCATCAGCCTTTGCCTTTAGAAATGCTGAAAAGCTACCCTGAGCTAGCAATATAGAGCGAGTGAACTGCTGAAAATCCATCCGAGTCAGCTCAATGATTTTATTTTTGGTATGCTTTAAGGTGCTCTCTAACAGCTCATCGTCTTTTGACGAGTCATCAACGTTTATCTTAGCGATTTCATGAGTCGCATCTTGTAGATTACCGTCTGCTTTATTGTAAGCACGGCGCTGTCCCCAGCGGCAGCGATATTGCTCACCATTTAAGTCAATCACTACTTCAGCGAAACATTCTGCCGTCTGCCGCGTCATTACCTCATTGCTGCTCTTACTGATACTATTAATCCTTGGCGTCTCACCATATAGCGCTAAGCAAATAGCATCCAATATGGTGGTCTTGCCGGCGCCTGTTTGCCCAGTGATAGCAAAAATGCCTTCATTGGTAAAGGCAGTATCAGCAAAATCAATATGCCATTCGCCTTTGAGGGAGTTGAGGTTTTTTAGTCTGAGTTCGATTAGGCGCATGGATAAGTCTTAATATTAGTAATAGCCGCAACTGCGAAAAATTTAGGAAGTGTGGTCATGATATGTCGCTTTTATTATTCTGCCTGTTTGTCTTCATGACGTAAGTTATAAAGTATCTGGCCATAAGCATCGCGCAATGAGTCTTTTTGAGAATCAGCCACATCATTTATCGTTAAGCAGCGCTCAAAAACCTCCATCTCATTTAAGTCCTGCAAGTTCTCGGAAGTCTGCTGCTGATTGAGCACTTTATTATAGGAATGGGAGTCTTTAGTTATTAGCACTTCAAACACTGTACCTTCTACCATCTCATTAACTTTATCTTTTAGCCCACTGACAATCTCATCGCCTGTATAGACAACCTCTAGCCAAATAGAGTCCGATTGCGTAAGCGCTCTAATGGTTTGATCAATCGTGGTTAGGTCACCAGATATTTGCGCCAATTGTTGGAACTTTGGGATGGGTAGGGATACTACTTGCATTTGATTAGCGTCATCGCGATGTAGGATTTTATTGCTAATCACGGCGTCAGTAGAAGTTTCTCGAATGCTTTTATATTGCTCAGGCTGAACAGGAGTATTTTCTATGGCAGTAGATTGTGCCACTGCTTCATCTTCTGCAGGCTCATCAAAGCTAAACAAGTCATCCATGAAAGGCAGTTCCTGACTAGACACTTTTTTAGCGGATTTTTCTGTCAGTTTTTCTACTGTTTTTTGAACTTTGACGACTTCGATATCAGCAGCTGTATTGATGGCATAAGGAGTAATACTATCAGGTGCGAC
The DNA here is from genome assembly GCF_001435845.1 of Psychrobacter sp. P11G3. Taxonomy (NCBI): domain Bacteria; kingdom Pseudomonadati; phylum Pseudomonadota; class Gammaproteobacteria; order Moraxellales; family Moraxellaceae; genus Psychrobacter; species Psychrobacter sp. P11G3. Next base: position 1,816,110 of record NZ_CM003596.1, on the reverse strand, counting down.
GTTCAGCTCTGAGTTGCCATTATTAAAATGTTCTGCAGCACCAAACTGTACGAGTAATACTTGCTTTTGCTGTTTGGCCTCTCCGAAACCCATCGCGATAGGTGAGCCTGAGTAGCGAATACTCTCACGACCGCCAACACGCTGCGGCACGTGCAAATGGCCAAGTGCCACATAATCGAAGCCATCATTGAACATATCGGCGGAGATTTTACCTAGTGAGCCGACATATAGCTCGCGCACACCATCATCCTCGGTTGTTTTGCCACCAGACGCGAATAGATGTCCTGTGGCGATGATAGGAATATATCGCTGATGCGTTTTGTTTAAGTCGGCTTGCTTAGCTTTCGCAATGTCTGCAACATTGTCATAATGCTCGCAAATACCAGCGATAACATTGGCGTCTTTGCTATCTGCGGACTCGCCAGCGCTGCTACTACGCACATCCCGATCGCGCAGATAGGGCACAGCGGCAATAATACAATGAGGGTTGTTGTCGTCATCACCCAAGACCAATACTTCGTCGTCCAAGTCATCACAAGCAGTACCAATCACATGCACATTCAAAAACTTAAGCACATTGCTTGGCGCGTCTAAAAATGTCGGTGAGTCATGATTACCTGCGACAATAACCACATGCTGACAGCAGGAGCGTGAGACCTTACCCAAAAATTCATAATATAGCGCTTGGGCTTTATTGCTTGGGGTCATGGTATCGAAAATATCACCAGCGACGATCAATATATCTACTTTTTGCGCGCTGATGGTATCTTGTAGCCAATGCAGGAATGACTCAAATTCTTCATAGCGAAGACGCCCATATAGACGTCGCCCCAAGTGCCAGTCTGAAGTATGCAATATGGTCAAAGGTTTCATTTGCGTGGTTAAAGAGGAAGGCAAGCTAGCATCAGGTATGGGCATAAGTAGACTATAAGTATGAGCAGTAGAAAGTCTTCATTCTAGCAAGAATCGTTGCGTTTTGCGCTGTTGCCAAAAGAAAACCCTACCAATAATATCCTGGTAGGGTTTTCTTTTTATTTAGGACTCATCTTTTTACAGGTTAGCAGTAAGCGCTAGTCAATAATCAGTTGCTCCAGACCATCTCCTTGCTGCGTCGCAAGATTTGCGACCATCGATAGGGCATGAGCTTGTTGGTCTATTGGTTGTTTTACTGCTTCACCTCTTGACCCTTCACGCAACCAATTTTTAGCTATGTCATCGCTATTTTGACTGTGCTGCTGATTTTGCAAATTATACCAAGCTAAATCATGATGCAAGCTGACCACGTCGCCCATAATGAGAAGGGCAGGCGTTGGCAATTGTGCTTGTTCTTGTTTGGCAACAATCGTTGCAAGCGTACCGGTCAATACCTGCTGGTTGGGCATACTCGCATTAGAGACGATAGCAATCGGTGTCTCGCTACTGCGTCCAGCATCAACCAAGCCTTCAGTCAAACGTGCCAGCGAGTGCAGACCCATATAAAATACGACCGTCTCATCAGTATTTAAGAAACTTGTAAAGTTACTGTTGGGCGCGCCAGCCTTCAAAAACCCCGTCACAAAACGCACTGACTGTGAATGGTCACGATGAGTTAGCGGAATGCCTGCATAGCTAGCAGCGGCATTGGCAGCGGTGATACCTGGTACGACTTGGTAAGGTACATTGTTTGCTCGTAGGCTCTCTATCTCTTCGCCGCCACGTCCAAAGATAAATGGATCGCCACCTTTTAAACGCACGACACGGCGACCTTGCTTGGCATGATTGACAAGTAGCTCATTGATACCTAATTGCGCGACCGTATGATTGCTGCGTTTTTTACCGACAAACACTTTATCAGCATCACGGCGGCATAAGTCTAAGACCTGCGGTGAGACTAAAGCATCATAAAACACCACGTCCGCTTGCTGCATTAAACGCAAGGCTTTGAAGGTCAGAAGCTCTGGATCACCCGGGCCTGCGCCCACAATATAGACTTCACCAACGGCTGGTAAGCTTTTTTCTGACTCATTCGATGCGACGGGCTTGATGGCATCCGAGTCTGTATCGTCGCTTTTCTTACTGATAGCAGCGGCAGTGCTATCCAAATCAGCTTTTAACTGTGCAGTCGCTTCAGTTTCATTACCGGCGAACATGAGCTGACTGACTTGGCCTTCAAACGCGCGCTCCCAAAACTGACGACGGCCAGTAAGCGTTGGTATTTTGGCTTTTACCTCACTGCGGAATTCACCTGCCAGCTTGGCTAATTTTCCATAGCCTTGCGGAATTAACGTCTCAAGGCGTGCCCGTAATAGACGTGCCAGCACAGGCGCTTTACCATTTGATGAGATACCAATCACGATAGGATTGCGATCGATAATGGCTGGAAAGATAAAGTCACATAAATGCGGCGTATCGACCACATTGACTGGAATGTTTAGCTCAGTCGCATCTGCATGAATCTGGTGATTCAGCATTTCATCATCAGTCGCGGCAATGATTACTCGTGCGCCTGACATATAGGTTATATTATAATTCTCATAGATAAATTGGTGCTTATCATCAGTTAGCAAAGCTTGTAGCTCGTGGCTGATATCAGGTGCAAGTATAGTAATGCAGGCACCTGCACGACTGAGCAAGTCAGCTTTACGCAGTGCCACTTCGCCGCCGCCCACGATAAGCACTTTACGGCCTTCTAATTTAAAAAATAGCGGGAAGGTGTTCATAGTGTCACCATATATTTAATTGTTTATTATAAAGGGTAGAGAAGGTATAAGGGATGCCGCCATTATGAGGTATCAAAGACATACTCTCACGTAGTGAATTGGCATTAGTATATTCATTTTTGAAATATTAATTGATATTTTTCTTGCTAATAGGAATAGATGAACTTACTTGCTCAAATGAATAAGTAAGCTAACACACGCTAACATATCCCAAAATTAGGCTGTGCTAGCATGTCTTAAGACAATTAATCGTATAACAATAATTCAAAAGAGTAAGCATACTATGAAACTACAAAACAGAGTCGCGATTTTATTTGGTGGCACGTCAGGGTTGGGTGAGGCGACGGCTAAAGCGTTTGCTAAAGAAGGCGCTAAAATAGTCGTTACAGGACGCGATGAGGAAGACGGCAATCGAATCGTCAAAGACATTAGAGATCACAATCAAGACGCCATTTTTGTCAAAGCTGATGTGACGAAAAAGACCGACATTCAAGCCGTTGTTGACCAAGCATTAACGACTTATGGTCAGATTGACATTTTGTACAACGGTGCTGGTATTCATGACGCTTATGATAATGCTGTTGAGCTAGAAGAGGATTTTTACGATAAATTGATGGCGATTAATGTCAAGGCGCCTTATCTGGCTTCCAAAATGGTGATTCCGCATTTTATTCAGCAAGGTGGCGGCACCATTATTAATGTCGGTTCGCAAGCGACACAAATGGCAGGACCGGGTGGCTCAGCATATGTGACATCCAAACACGCCATTTTGGGGTTCTCGAAACAATTGGCTTTCGATTTTGGTAGTCAGGGTATTAAAGTTAATACATTGTCGCCAGGTTTTATAAAAACACCCATGACTGAGGGTATTGAGGATGAACGTCTAGAGCGTATTCCTGCCGAGCGTGCTGGCAAGCCTGAAGAGATTGCTGCACTTGCTGTGTTTTTGGCATCTGATGATTCTAATTATATGCAAGGCGCTAACGTTTTGATGGATGGCGGTTGGGTGCTAGGTCGCAAATAACTTTAGTAGTTGCCAACGTAGTCGTCAACAATAACGAACGATACTTACGTATCTTCCCAACACTAAAAAAGCCCTCTCAAAACGAGAGGGCTTTTTTAGTGTTGCAGAATGCTGCGAGCGGTTATCAAAGATTATAGCTGGGTATGTAGACCACACTCACGGCTTTCTTCTACCTTAGTTGGATCAAAGTAGTCATGCTCGTTTGGTAAGTTGTGCTCTTCTAGATATACGTCTAAATCAGCATCGGTCTTTTCAAACAATGGCGCTACTTTTAGCACGCCGTCTTTTGACAAGCTAAGTACGTCAAGACCTTGGCGGAACTCAGTTTGGTCTTTACGAATAGCATTGAACCACACATCTGGCTTTAACTCATCTAACGCACGGCGGAACGGCTCAAGCTTAACTTGCTCAGTGAACTCGTCATGCTGTGGGTTATCGATACCTGGGATACCATTCATCGTCGCGTCACGGTGAGCAGCTGTTTTCTTAGGAATGTAGGTAACGACATTTAGGTTCAAGTCATGGATAAGCTTGTTGGCAAATTGATAAGTAGCATCAGTGTTGTAGCCTGAGTCTACCCACAATACCGTGATATCAGGACGCTGTTTGGCAACCAAGTGCAAAATTGCTGATTCATACGGACGGAAGTTGGTCGTGATGATTGGATTTTTTGCTTGAGTCAGTGCCCACTCAACGATTTGCTCAGGCGACTTACCTTGCAGGTCTTGGTTGGCTTGATCAAGGTCTAGGTTTGGGTGTAATTGGCTCATCATACGTTCCTTAATTGTTGTTAATATAAAAGTGTTGATTAAAAATATTGGGTATTACTATAAAATTAATAGTCAGTGCTAAAACTATGCGACTGAAGGCTCTGACGGTTGTGCAAACATCGGTAAATCTGAAGCGCTTCGACCGTCATAGCTACTAGCAAGGGCAGTAAAGGCTTGCTCAATGCCAAATTTAGAATCGGCTTCTAGGTCATGCTCGCTCAATACAAAGCTATCAACGCCCACACGTAGCATATAAGCAATTTGATCGCGGCCAAACGCGCCAGCCACTCGAATCTCGCCTGTATAACCGATTTGGCGCAGCGTACGTGCAAAGCTAAAGTGACGGCCATCAGCGAACTTAGGTGCGTCAATCACGATAAGTGCGTGCGTTGATAAGAACTCACTAAGTCCCTCTAATGCATCAGCGTAAGTATCGGCAGTAACCCACAATCCAAGTCGGCTACTGTGCTGTACGATCAGCTCATAAACTTCTTTGATCAGACCACCAGCTTGTGCGCCTGTTGTATCTAACAGATCAACAAGTGGCACGATGACGTCAGGCTTTTCTTGTTTTTGTAGTAGCTCAAGCAACGTAATGTTAGTCGATACCATGCTCTCTGGCAGTGCATTAGTAGTAAGCACATGCCATGTATCTTGACTGCCAATATCGACGCCATGACTGTCCAAAATATGGTGATTAGCCATAGACCTTCTCCTTAAATGGATCAATACCAACGCGCTCAACCAATTGCCCAAAGCTTTCTACATCGTTATCAGTGCTGGCACGTAAGTCCACATAGACATCAACGATCTGCTGTATGGTGCTGGCAACATCAAGAGCCGGCACAGATTTGCCTAAGATTTTGCCAAGTTTGGCGTCGTCGCTAGAGTTGCCGCCAAGACTAATCTGATACCAATGTTCACCTTTTTTATCGACACCCAAGATACCAATATCGCCTGTATGATGGTGCGCACAAGCATTGATACAGCCAGACATGTTCAGGCGAATCTCACCCAAATCATATAGATAGTCTAGGTCATCGAACTGTTTTTCGATTTGTTCAGCGATGTTGTGCGTCGTTGCATTGGCAAGCGAGCAGTAATCCCAACCTGGGCAGACAATCATATCTGTTAGGGTATTGATGTTTGCGCGCGCTAAATGCAATTCTGATAGTTGCTGCCATAACTCATAAAGCTTATTGGTCTCCACATCAGCGAATACTAGATTCTGCTGATAAGTACCACGTAGCTCACCAAAGCTGTATTTGTCAGACAGGTCAGCCAGAGCATCCATTTGTGATTCACTGACATCACCGGATGGTACATATTTGCCATCGACCAAACCTGCCTTAAGAGAAATAACCACGGCACGATAGCCAGCTATTTTGTGCGCTACGGTGTTTTGGTTATACCAATTGGCAAAGTCTTTATCAGCGTTTAGTTGCTGTTGTAGCTCAGACTGTACTTGTAGCGCATCGAATGAGACATAATCAGGCTCACTAAAGAAGCCAGTCGCGGTTGCAAAGTTCTCATCAGTCAAGGTAAGCGGACCATCTTTGGTATGAGCTTCCCACTCAGCATTGACCAATTTGGCAAACGCTGGACCGCCCATGCTTTCGACCAAAATTTTGATACGTGATCTGTATTTGCTGCCTTTGTCACGGCGACCATGCAAGTTGTAGACACGCAAGATAGCGTCTAAATAACTCAGCAGATGCTGACGTGGCAAGAACTTATTGATAACTTTACCAAGGACAGGAATACGTCCTAGACCACCGCCAACCAATACTTCAAAACCAATCTCACCTTCATCATTGGTTTTTACGTGTAGACCGACATCATGTACTTGGGTTGCCGCGCGGTCATCATTGGTACCGATCACAGCAATCTTAAATTTACGCGGCAAAAAAGCAAACTCAGGGTGGAAGGTAGACCACTGACGGATAATTTCACAATAAGGACGTGGGTCAGCGATTTCTTCTTTATGAATACCGGCATATGGATCGGTGGTGGTATTACGAATACAGTTGCCTGAGGTTTGGATGGCATGCATCTGTACTGAGGCTAATTCAGCTAAGATATCTGGCACATCTTCTAGCTTTGGCCAGTTCAGCTGGATATTGGTACGCGTCGTGAAGTGACCATAGCCTTTATCATACTTGCGAGTAATCTCGGCCAATTTGCGCAACTGGTAGCTGGCAAGCAATCCGTAAGGAATGGCGATACGCAACATCGGCGCATAACGCTGGATGTACAGGCCGTTTTGCAACCGCAATGGCAAAAACTGCTCTTCTGGCAGCTCACCTGCCAAAAACCGCTCGGTTTGGTCGCGAAATTGGGCAACTCGTTCCTCTACCAAAGTCTGGTCAGCGTAATTATATTGATACATGACGTAATCTCAGTTTTGTTTTTAATCTTAAAATCAGCGACGAAAATGATTTGCGTGTGTAATAGGTTTTATTGCCGTTCGCAATGTAAATAATTCAGCTATACATCATATAAGCTTGTACCCAGAAACATAAATTCCTTTCAGACATATCCATATCCAAACACAGCATAAATTTTCATAATGAAAGTTAGGTAGCCTATGCGTAACAAATTTAATGCCCAATCGATAGCGCGCTATTTATTATCTAGCGACGGCTTTCTTCTCAGTTTTGTACATTTAATCGCTTTTGCATTTTTGCTCATCTCTTCCAACCATTCTTTTTATAAGAGGTTTTAATAACTATATGTCTCAAACTCAAAGCCCAACCCAATCCCAATTCAAATCAAAGCTGGTTCCTCCACACGGTAGTGCAGAGCTTAAGCCACTGTTGTTAGAAAGTGCAGCACGCGATCAAGCATTAGAACTTGCCAGCACATTGCCAACCATTACCTTAAGCTCACGTGAGCGTGGCGATTTAATCATGTTCGGTATCGGCGGTTTCACTCCGTTAAATGGTTTTATGAATCAAGCGGACTGGCAGGGCGTGGTAGACAACATGCGTCTGCAAAGCGGTGAAAACGCTGGCTTGTTTTGGCCAATTCCTATCACTTTGTCTGCGCCAAAAGAGACGGCGGATAATTTGAGCCAAGGTGACAAAGTAGCATTGGTCGCTCAAGATGGCGAAGTCATGGGTATCTTGACGGTAGAAGAAACCTATACCATCGATAAAGAACACGAGTGTCAGCAAGTATTCACGACCACGGATTCAGAGCATCCAGGCGTACAGCAAGTATTGAACCAAGAAGCCGTCAATATTGCCGGTAGTGTTGAAGTATTGAGTGAAGGCGAGTTCCCAACGTTATATCCAGAAATCTACAAAACGCCAGCAGAAACGCGCGCAATTTTGGATGCTAAAGGCTGGAAAACAGTAGCGGCATTCCAAACGCGCAACCCAATGCATCGCTCACATGAGTATCTGGCTAAAATTGCGATTGAAATCTGTGATGGTGTACTGATTCATTCATTATTAGGCGCATTGAAACCTGGTGACATCCCAGCAGAAGTCCGTCAAGAAGCTATTAAAACGTTAATTGATAACTACTTTAGACAAGATACCGTGATCCAAGCAGGTTATCCGTTGGATATGCGCTATGCTGGTCCACGTGAAGCGTTACTACATGCGCTATTCCGTCAAAACTATGGCTGTAGCCACCTGATTGTCGGTCGTGATCATGCGGGTGTCGGCGATTACTACGGTGCGTTTGATGCGCAAACGATTTTTGAGCACGTTGGTAAAGATGACCTTATCACTCAGCCGCTCAAAATTGGCTGGACGTTCTGGTGTAACGCTTGTAATGCGATGGCCTCTGATAAGACTTGCCCGCATGACGCCTCTGAGCACGTTAAAGTGTCAGGTACCAAGCTGCGTAAAGCGCTATCAGAAGACGAAGATGTACCAGATAACTTTAGCCGTCCAGAAGTACTACAGATTTTGCGTGACTACTATGCTGGTATCGCAAAAGAAGAGCGTGCTGAAGTTAAATTAACGGGTGCATCTGCTGTATAAAGACTGATCATCAGTATAAATAACTCGTACTAAACCAGTCGTAAAAAAGGTGTCAGACTTATGGTCTGGCACCTTTTTATTTTTATCACTATTTTTAAAATGAAAAGCACGTCCTAACACATACTAGCGCTGTCCATTAAATCTCTAAACCTGCTGCCAGCTTTTTATATTTTCCAGCAAGCGAGCCACCACCTGAGCAAAAATAGTTCAGTGCATATTTATCTGGGCTGTCGATGATGAGCTTATCGTCCTTAAATTGGAGAAAAGTCGTACTGTCATTTACCTTTGACTGAAAAATCGTACCGTGAGCAGTATCTTGTCCCATTAATGTCGCCTTACCATCGAAATGACAAGTAGGTTTTTTGATATCGCTGCGTGAGCGAACTTTAATGTCAATCTGTCGATCACCATCTGCTCGTACCATTACGCCAATCCAATCATAGCCTTGTGCTCGTTTATCGTAGTCGGCAGTAGCGTAATCCGCTGAAACCTTGTTTGTTGAAACTTTATCTGTTGAAAAATTGTCTGCTGAGACATTGTCACCCAAGATATTACTTTCAATAGTTGGCAAATTAGATGTTGTACTGGCAACTGATTTAACTGTGCTGTGGCTATCGCTATGCACAGTGGGCGACACGCTATTACAGCCTGTTAAAACAGCTAGGGTAGAGGTCATCATTATCAGCCCTACAATAGAACGAAATTGACGGTATGAGGTATTCATATAAGGGCCTTTGGTCAAGTAGAAAAGTAAGGTTCGCATAGTATCGGGATAATGAGAGTATCATTGATACAGCAAAATTTATGATGTACAAATAATGGTACAGCCTACCCAAATCATAGTCTACTTAATAAACCTGCCAGCAACGACTCAACCCATTTTATTCTTAACGATGCAAAATGATGCAAAATAATGCAAAACGATTACTCCTATCACTTATGCCAACTTCACTAGTCGATAAGCTAATTCATCACTAAGCGTTTGCTATTTATGCTGCTAGCATAGCCTGCATCATCCCGACAACCGAACTCAAAAGATTGTAGGCCCTGTGATGATGGTCAAGATTTTGACAAAACGCTTCTAATACTTTTATCGAGAGCATCATGCAAAAAAAATTCCAACAAATCAGCATTGCTAGCATTCAATCAACTAATAATAAGCCTGTAAAAGCGCGTGTACTTGCCACCAACGGCATGCTCGCAGCAGCGATAATGATGACAGCCTGCAGTCCAACAGAAGCGACGCAAGATGACGCGGCAAATAGTGCCAGTGGCGAGACGCAGGATGTTAATCTACTCAACGTCTCCTATGATGTGTCTCGCGACTTTTACAAAGACTACAACACTTTATTCAGTACCGACTATCAGAAGACTCATCCAAATAGCAAAGTAAATATCAATCAGTCACATGGCGGCTCTAGTAAGCAGGCGCTCTCTGTTGCTAACGGTTTGCAAGCGGATGTGGTGACCTTTAACCAAGAGAGCGATATGAATCTATTGGTGGAAAAAGGCTTGGTCGCTGCTGACTGGCGACAAGCACTACCGAATAATGCCGTGCCGTACACCAGTACCATGGTATTACTGGTCCGTGCTGGTAATCCAAAAAATATCAAAGACTGGTCAGATTTGGCCCGTAATGATGTCGATGTGGTCATCCCGAACCCGAAAACCAGTGGCACGGCGCGTTATGCCTTCTTAGGCGCCTATGGTTATGGTTTGCACCAATTCAAAGAAAGCAGTAATGAAAACCCTGTAAAAACCAATGACTTTATCAAAAATCTGCTGGCAAACGTGGTCACTTATGACAATGGCGCGCGCGCTGCGACTACCAGCTTTACCCAGCGTGGTCTAGGTGATGTATTGATCACGACCGAAAACGAAGCACATTTGGCTGCACAGCAATTTGCAAAGGGTAACGTTGATATCGTATATCCGAGCTATTCGATTACGATTGCCAACCCAGTAGCGGTCGTAACGGCAGTGACTGAAAAGTCTGGTAAGACAGAAGCGGCAAGTACTTATTTGAAAGGCTTATGGGATAAGCCTGCCCAAGAGCTCATGGCAAAAATGTATATGCGTCCAAGTGATGAGCAAATTCTAGCTGCTCATAAAGATACTTTGCCTGATATTGAGACGTTTGAACCTGTGGCTGTGTTTGGCTCATGGGCAGAGATTATGGATGCTTTCTTTGTAGATGGTGGCCGTTTTGATCAGCTGGCAACCACGAAGTAGCCATTGATTTTTGATTTATAGAACTATCTATCTTAGCTGCTTTCAATGAAACGTGGACAAGATAGATAGGGCGCATGCCAGTATTAGAACCATCAATAAACAAACAGTCAGTTAGACATATAGATTCTTTAAACAACTTATTGATATGTCTGGCTTTGTTTATTGGTTATTCCCTTTTGGCAATAACATACGCATATTCATCATTAAACATAATAAGATGGCGCTGTTAGCATACTTGCATTACACAACAGACATCTTTGAGGTATTTATGACAGACGTAGCTCGTTATCAACAGAAAAGTAAAACCCTTAGTGCCTTGAGTATTGCTGGCGTTGCTTTGACTCTTGGTTTAGCTGGCTGTAGCAACAGTGAGACTACTGAGGCCGCAGCTGATGGTTCAGCGACGACAGAAGGGCAAAATATTGAGTTACTTAATGTCTCATACGATGTGGCACGTGATTTCTATAAAGACTACAACCCGTTGTTTGTTGAGCACTACAAAGCTCAAAACCCAGACAGCAATATCCTAATCAAACAGTCACATGGCGGCTCAAGTAAGCAAGCACTGTCTGTGGCCAATGGTCTACAAGCCGATGTTGCCACCATGAACCAAGGCTCTGATATTGAGCTGCTTGAGAAAAAAGGCTTGGTTGAGTCAGATTGGGAAAGTAAATTCCCAGACAATGCGGTGCCGTTTACCAGTACGATCGTATTCTTGGTACGTAAAGACAACCCAAAAAACATCAAAGACTGGGAAGATTTGACCAAAGACGGTGTTGAGATTGTCATGGCCAATCCAAAAGTGACGGGCAACGGTCGTTATGCGTTCTTGGGTGCATACGGTTATGGTCTACATGCTTTTAATAAAGATGAAACAAAAGCTAAAGGCTATGTAAAAGACATGCTAAAAAATGTCAAAGTCTATGAAAACGGCGGACGTGCCGCGACAACGACTTTCGTACAGCGCGGTATCGGTGATGTGTTGGTTACTTTTGAAAACGAAGCCAACCTTGCAGCGACTGATTTTGGCGCGGGTCAAGTAGACATCGTGTATCCAAAATACTCGATCAAGTCAGAGAGCCCTGTGGCAGTTGTGAAGACGGTAACAGATAAAAAAGGCACTACAGACGCTGCCAAAGCGTATCTTGATTACTTATGGAGTGAGCCTGCTCAGCAGCTAGCGGCCAATCTATATCTACGTCCTAGTGTTAAAAGCGTGCTTGACAAAAACGGTGACAAACTACCGCCAGTTGAGACTTTCCGCCCGAACGATGCCTTTGGTACATGGGATGAGATCATGAGCACTTACTTCAGTGATGGCGGTGTGTTTGACCAATTGGCAATTAACGCGCCTCAGTAATCGCGAGCTAAGTAGTTAGAGCAGCTACTGCGTTAAACACTGAAACGGATTAACTCAGTTAATCGTGCAGTCAGTCATGAAGCACCCCATAAAGGACATGGTCGTACGCACTATGTCCTTTATATCATAAGCCGACCAATAATAATTTTGATAACAATGGTAATAATGGTCTTACAGTGAGCACCCTCGCTAAGTACCATCAGTTAGGCAATAGGACATCACTATGAGTGCAACATCTTCTTCTGCCAGTAAGCCCGGCAACAAAAAAGGTTGGCTGACCCGTTTGCGTCAGCGCAATGTGCTACCCGGGTTCGGTCTGAGCATGGGTATTACTGTCTTTAGCTTGTCGTTATTGGTGGTACTACCGTTTGCCATGATGGCCTATACCACGACGCAGATGGGTTGGACTGGCTTTTGGGAAACTATTACTCAGCCACAAGTCACTGCCGCTATCAAGCTAAGCTTATGGATGTCGTTTTTGGCTATGCTGACCAATATGGTATTTGGCACATTAGTCGCATGGGTGCTTGTCCGCTATGAGTTTTGGGGTAAGTCACTGATTAATGCCTTGGTGGATTTGCCATTTGCACTACCAACTGCCGTTACAGGTATCTCGCTTGCCACTTTATATGCGCCTAATGGCTTGATCGGTCAATGGTTTGCCAAGTTCGATATTCAGGTAGCCTTTACGCCGATAGGTATTTGGCTGGCTTTAGTTGTGGTTAGTTTTCCCTTTATTGTCCGCGCGGTACAGCCCGTACTTGCTGAGCTTTCGGTTGAGTTTGAAGAAGCCGCTGCAGTATTGGGCGCCAATCGTCTGACGACTTTTCGTAAAGTGATTTTGCCAGAGTTGTTACCTGCTTTGCTAATGGGTGCAGGTATGATGTTTGCCCGCGCTACTGGCGAGTATGGCTCGGTTATCTTTATCGCGGGCAATATTCCGATGCAGTCTGAGATTTTGCCGCTCATCATCATCAGTAAGCTTGAGCAATTTGATATTCAAGGTGCTTCTGCGGTTGCACTATTTATGCTACTCATATCATTTGTCATCTTGCTCACCATTAATATCATGCAGTGGAAACTGTCGCGCCGTGTAGGAGCTCGCTAATATGCAAATATCTAATAGCTACGACTACCAAAGCAACGCCGCGACCAAAGATACCCCATGGATACGTCGCACCTTTATTGCCATTGCTGTGCTATTCATGATTGTCATGTTGGTCATTCCATTACTGGCTGTGTTTTACGAAGCCTTTAAAAATGGTTGGCAGTTGTATATTGCTTCATTAGTAGACCCTGAAGCTTTGCAAGCCATCAAGCTGACGCTCATAACGGCAGGTATTGTCTTACCGATTAATATGGTAATGGGCATCGCAATTGCATGGTTGGTCACGCGCTATCAGTTTAAAGGTAAGCAGCTGGTCACCACTTTGCTAGATTTGCCATTTTCGGTATCACCAGTGGTTGCAGGTTTAATGTTTGTGCTGCTGTTTGGACTGAACTCTACTATCGGCGGTTGGCTTGAGAGTATGGGTTTCCAAGTGATCTATGCGGTGCCTGGTATCATTTTGGCGACGCTATTTGTGACCTTTCCGTTTGTTGCGCGTGAGCTGATCCCATTGATGCAGACTCAAGGCGACTCTGAAGAGCAAGCAGCGTTAACCTTAGGTGCGACTGGTTGGCAGACTTTTTGGCATGTGACACTGCCTAACATCAAATGGGCGCTGCTATACGGTTTGATTTTGACTAACGCGCGAGCGATGGGTGAGTTTGGTGCCGTCAGCGTGGTATCTGGCCACATTCGCGGCGAGACCAACACCATGCCGCTATTGGTTGAGATTGCCTATAACGATTATAACTTTACCGCTGCCTTTGCCTTATCGAGCATATTGGCTGCACTTGCCTTAGTGACGCTACTGATTCAGCAAGTCATGACCAAGATACAAGAGCGTAAATTTGCCAAGTCTGAGCGGCTCGCCAGCGCACTTGAGCTGCCAGTGAGTGCTAACGCCACTGCCGCTACTGAATCGACGAGTGCGGACAGTACTGGCAAGGTATAACTGCCATTATCTGATAAATGATGTTAATACTACGGATGCAGTCGCTACTTAGCTACTTGCCACGATACGACAAAAGATATAATAAGAGATACGATTATGAGCATTGAGATTCGCAACGTTAATAAAAAATTCGGCAATTTTACCGCTTTAGATAATATCAATATCACGGTGCCGACTGGCAAGCTGACGACGTTACTAGGTCCATCAGGCTGCGGTAAGACCACTTTGCTACGTATTATCGCGGGTCTAGAATATGCCGACTCTGGACAGGTATTGTTCGATGAGCTAGATGTGACTAATACCCCAGTTCAAAAGCGCCATATTGGCTTTATGTTTCAGCATTATGCCTTGTTTCGCCATAAGAACATCGCGGACAATGTGGCGTTTGGATTGACCTTGTTGCCAAAAAACGAACGCCCAAGCAAAGCTGATATCAATAAGCGTGTGGCAGAGCTCTTAGACCTCGTACAGCTACCACAAGTTGCCAATGCTTATCCGCATCAGCTATCAGGTGGTCAGCGCCAACGCATTGCGCTAGCACGTGCACTTGCTGTCAAACCGAAGCTACTGCTGCTAGATGAGCCGTTTGGTGCACTAGATGCCAAAGTTCGTAAAGAGCTGCGCACATGGCTAAAAAACATCCATCACGAGCTTGGTATCACCAGTATCATGGTAACGCATGATCAAGAAGAAGCACGTGCGGTATCAGATGAGATCGTCGTGATGAATCAAGGCCGAGTAGAGCAGGTAGGCACGTCAGAGGAGCTGATACACCAGCCAGCCAACGCCTTTATCAGCGATTTCTTAGATCTTGTATAAGCATTTGATCTAGCGCAATTTAAGTCAAATCATCAACATTATTATCAACATTTAAGCCAAAAAAAGACCTACGAGAGTAGGTCTTTTTTGGTCTGCGAATTGCTGCGGATCTATTGGCTCAAATGCTTTTTACAAAGCACAGTCAAAGAACCAAAAATCTAAGCGGACACAAGCGGACAATCGTATCTACGCAAGATCCGATACATCTCTACTAGTGCCTCTAGGAGTGATTTGCTCGTAGGTGATGTCTAAGATATCTTGACACCAATCTGGTAAATCATCAGCGACCTCATACCACATCCAAGTACCGTCACGCACACAGCTCAAGATACCCAATTTTTTCAAATGGTTTAGGTGGCGTGATATCGTTGGTTGTGGCTGGTCAAGCATATCTACCAAATCACCCACGCAACGTGCTTCTTTTTTAAAAAGAATTTGAAATATTTTTAGACGTGTCGGATCAGATAGGACTTTGAATAAATCGATAGGTCGTATCGTAAAATTATTATCAGACATAGGAGAATTCCAATGGGCTTCGTTAATAGGGGTTCAATATAACAGCAGTTATCTACAAAATCGATTAAAAAATAAGCAAATTTACAGTTCATCGTTAATTTACTACCTTTGACAATATTCGGTTACACGCACACTTATATCCACTTACATAAATGAACTGCCTGTAATACAAGGATACTGTCTCAACGAATAAATATATCGAATGTGATTGAAAATGATAATAATTATCGTTATTATACTGCAGGCGATAAACGTGATTTCAACGACTAAGTTTTCATTGCTAGAAAACAGTAAATTATCCGTTTATCAATGACACTTATCACAAAGTTTTTATATAAGTGTCTTATGCCGTCATTATCGAATAGTGGTATTCCGAGGAGACAATCCATGTACGTATGTATCTGCAACAACGTAAAAGAAAAGCAAATCAAAGCAGCTATTGCTGCAGGTGTTGATACGCTCGATGGTCTAAAAGATACGCTCGATGTAGCAACGTGCTGTGGCTGTTGTGAGCCGATGGTCAATGACTACCTAGACGAATACCATGCAAAACTCGATAATCTAGCATATGCTGTTTAAATATTATCAATCATATACCTTGTAATATAATACGATAAAATATATTCAATATTCTG